>JAYVIT010000326.1:0-3542 GCA_043769965.1 Saprospiraceae bacterium | reverse complement strand
ATCTATCTTGGTGGTTAGCTCTAAAGTATTGGTAGCGGGTTGTTTCATCACCGTCATGATTACAGCAGGCTTTCCTTTCAGCGAACCATCACCGATCTTAAGGGACGCTCCTATTTTTACTTCGGCTACATCCTCGATTTTTACTGGATTCCCACCAACCATCTTGATAAATGATTTTCCGATTTCATTCACATCATTTGTTCTTCCAATTCCTTTAATGACATATTCATTGTTGTATTCATTCATAAACCCACCGGAAGAATTACCATTGAGTTCTTTGCTTGCTTTAAGAAGTTCGGAAAGCGTGATGTTGTAGAAATTCATTTTTTGTGGTGAAGCCAAGATCTGATATTGTTTGTACTCTCCACCGATCACTACAACTTGTGCAACTCCTCCAGTTGCTAATAATCTTGGTCGTATGGTCCAGTCAGCAATAGTTCTTAATTCCATTTGAGAGCTACTATCTGCAGTTAAACTAATGAGCATGATTTCGCCCATTATCGAGCTCTGAGGAGCCATGGTCGGATTGCCTACTCCTTCCGGTAATTTTTCTGCAATAGCAAGTATCTTTTCATTCACGATTTGTCTTGCTTTGAAAATATCTGTATTCCATTCAAACTCTATCCAAACTATTGAAATTCCTGCTGATGATGAACTGCGTACCCTTCTAACATTAGTAGCACCATTGACAGAAGTCTCGATCGGGAAAGTGACTAGTTTTTCAACTTCTTCGGGAGCCATCCCATGCGATTCAGTAAGAACAACCACTGTTGGTGCTGTTAAATCAGGGAACACATCTACTTCCATTCTTGTGGCTACATACGTACCAAATACAATGAGGAGCGTTGATGCTACTACAATGAGTAGTCTGTTATTTAATGAATATTTTATTATACTGTTTAACACTTTCGAAATTTTGAATGTTGAATTTTAAATGTTGAATGTTGTTTTGAAATTTTTCATTAGTGTTCATGCCCATGCGCTGGAAGCGTTCCTGCAGCGGTTGACAATTTAATTTGATACGCGCCTTTAGTTACTACTCTTTCACCCTCTAAAACTCCGGTAAGCAATTGCACATGTATTCCATCGCTTGCTCCAAGAGTTACCTCGCGTTTCTGAAAACGTTCGCCACCTGTTTGCACATACACGTAAAATATTCCTTGCTCCTCAATCAATGATGAAACAGGAATTACGAGTGCATCAGAAATGCGATATGACTTGAGATAAACTTCTGCAACAGAACCTGAAATAATATTACCTATGTTATCAATTTCAAAACTTACAGGAATGAATGGAGAATTTGCAGAAGCACTTTTACCGTAAGAAATTACTCTACCATTTAAATCTGAGGTACTCAACACTTTTTCATTTCCAGCTAGTTGAAAATTGGCAGAAGCAATTGAAGAAAGTTTATCAAAATACTTTTGCGAGACATTAGCTTGAAGAATTAGTTTTTTGTTCTTTGAAATAATTGCCAGTGGAGTTCCCGATACAACATACTGACCTTCGGTAACCAGAATGTCTTTAACAAAGCCATTAATTGGTGATGAAACAATTTGTCCCTTTGTAGAATAATTCTTTGCTAAAGTTTGATAAGCTATTTTGGCTATATCGTATTTTAACTTTACATCCTGAAAGTCTTTTTGTGAGATGATTTTATCCTTAATCAACTCATTTGAACGATCATAATCTAATTTGGCTTTTTCATAATTGTCTTTTGCTTCCTTATAGTTTGCATCTATATTTTCCATTGTTAAATCTCCTCCACTTATTGCAAAGAGGTTCATACCAGTATTTACTTTTGAACCGATGATGCTGGATTTTCCTGAAAACAAAACAATACCACTTGCTTTTGCAGTGACCATAATTTCATCGCCGGGAGCAGATAGAATCAGTCCATTCGTTTTGATAATGTTGCTGAATGCTTGCTTTTTAATACGTGCGTTGGCGAACTCCACTTTCCATGCCTGTTCTTTTAAATAAGTAATATCATTGCTTCCCTTTTCTTCAGGATTCATTTCAATTGCTGTTTTTTCATCAGCATACACACTTACATTATCAATTATAATTTGGTCAGTAAATGATTTTGTAGTTATATCAAAAATTAGTTTTCCAGTTCCGACCACCCCAGGCTTCAATGCCAGACGGTAAATGCCCGGAACGGTTGGTGTGTCTGCTACATGTTTGATACCCTTTTCTCCAACAACCAGACTAATACTCACTGTCCCTTCTGATAATGGTAGAAATTTTTCACCAAGTATAGTAAAGTGTGCTGCAAATTTTGACGTATTCCCCACAACTAAAGGCGGGAACTCGACAAAAATCTCCAATTTATCAGAATATAGAGTATACGCAAGAGGATTCGGCCCTTGCTCATGTCCATGTTCTGGGATTTTGCTTTTACAAGCAGAAAGAAAGGCCGTAAGCAACGCTACGGCCATTATAATCTTATTCATTGTTTTCAAAATTGATAATTTGTCAAATTAATGAGTATGTGGATGGTCATGTCCATCATGATTATGTTCCTTTTTGTTTAAAGTATCAGCTGGAACAATGAATTCTTCCTGCTTCGTAGTATCCTCTTCATGATTCTGATGAATAGAGCCATCGTCATGCTGATGTGTGCCATTGTCATGTTTATGCTCTTTAGATTTATCGCTTGGGCATCCGGCAAATAATATTATGCTTGCAATGCAAATGAGTAATTGTTTCATTATACTATTTTTTTTATTTGGAAAGATTGAAATGAATATACGCTACGATGCATTGTATGATGCAGGTAGTTATAACCTTCAGAAATGAAAGCTGCTAAATAGATTGAACTGGAGGTCCTCTCATTCCAGGAGTATGGAAATGAGTCGAAATGCAAATGAGATGTTCCGAAGGTAGATGATGTAATAATGGCGGAATGGGCAACTCGATAAAGTAAAATGTATCTGGCACCAGAGCAATAAATAAAAATGCTTGCTTTGAAAAACTGTTACTGATGCTGTGATTGACTGTAAATATTAACCCGTCTTCATGATGAAAAAAGTGTGAAAAAAAGTGATTTAGTCCATTGTCATCATGGTTATTCTCATTATGGTCATGTTCAAGAGGAACTTCCCCATGATGATGATTGTGCTGATAATTTAAAGCTTTATGGTGGTCGATATCGTGATGATGGTGCGGAATGAAGTTATGACCTACAATAATACCGAAGGCAAATAATAACAAGAAAATATATATTCTCCTTTTTAACATCCCGGCAAATATAACCAATATCATGACAATATATTCCTATCTTCCTATGACAATCAAAACTTTATCAAAATTTTAAGACTTCTATTTCAGAACCTAAAAGAGGATGGTGCGCATTTTGTCTACTAACATCTCACTAAAATTATATAAATCCTCTCTGTAATTAAATGATAAGAATGATTTTTATGGATTACCTGTTTAATAATCAAATTGTAAATAATGAATTGAATTTCCCCATACTAGACTTCAAATGCAGCCAAAAGCAACCCCTGCCTCGTTTTTTACGTCTCTATGTTTTTGGC
>JAYVIT010000325.1:0-5529 GCA_043769965.1 Saprospiraceae bacterium | reverse complement strand
AATCGATGGAGAGTATAGTGATCAAGAGCATCCTCCTCCATGCTGCTCACAGGAGCTCGCAGTTCCCTCCCTTAAGAGTGCCTTTGTGGCACTCTTATTCGCAGTAGCGAAACGGTCAGTCATGCAGTCGCTCAAAAGAACCAATCCCGATAGCCATCGGGATGTTCGAAATAAGGCGCCCTTGCCCACTCACAAATCATCAACTCCTATTTTTCTACCAAAGTTTTTTGCTTTACACTTTAGTGAACCTCAGATTCAATTAATAAAAGAATCTCCTGATTAGCAAAGGCGAAAAATACTCGCCTCGCGCTGTATTTCGAACGGATTCCCCGATTAATATTAGTTAAGATATTTTTTACTCCCCAACTTTTTAACCTGACCCTTTAAAAGTTCTTTAATTTTGACTGATTTTTATTAACGCAGCTATTACATTTTCAGTGGAATTGTGAAGTTCCTTTCCACATTCCATTTCCCTCGCATAGTTCCTTTCCTTCATTTTATAATCTGGGTCGTCCTGATAATTTTTTATTTCTTCAATTAATTCAGTGTAATCTAATGCCACCTGTGTTCCTCCCATTTGAATAAACTTTTTTATATGAGTGTAATCTAACAACCTTTTTGATGAAGCCCAATACGGCAGATTTGTTTCGCCATCAAACATTGGAGCGATGTTTCCTTTCCCAGCCATCAGGGTATCTATTGAAAGTGTAGAGCAGGAGTTGATGCAAACTACACAGGTAGAAAGCAACTTGGATAATTTGACCATGTCATTCCGTTCCATACTCCAAAGCAATTTGCTGTCAACCAGATTTGGTAAGAACAATCTTATTCGATCATTTGTGATTGCATGCAATCTGTCTATCCATCTTTTATCAGCCATCCAACCTTTCACATTTTGTGGATGAGGACGGATAAGTAGTTGCATCTCAGGCCCAAATTCATTTTCATTAATTTTTTGCACAAGAAATTCTACAATATCAATTTCTTTGGGCACAAATCTCGGTGAACTCATTCCAAAAACCAGAAAGGGTTTGCTTGAATCCAATCCAAATTCTTTAAGATCGGAGAATACAGAATTTAATTTACTTGTTTGAGTATGTAAATCAAAATGTGGTACCCCAGTCATAAATATGTTCTCTGTTGGGATTTTATATTTTTCAGTAAATTCAGCTTGCATAATGGAACCCCAAGCCAGGTAGTAATCAGCCATTGAAAAAAAATGGCCTTTACTGGTAATGTTATCCCAACTCAATAAATGAATCGCAGTCCGGATATTATTTTTTTTGGCATTGTAAAGAAGTATGCCTTCCAGCGGACTTGCGGGATAGGTGGAAACCAATAAATCAGGTTGAATGGTTTTTAAAAGACGGATTGCATCAGAAGATTTCAAAAATGAATTTTCAATTTTTTTGTAAAGCTTTCTAAAAATTGGAAATACATTAAAGAGATAATAAAAACAAATCAAAATGTAAGGAAGGAATTTTAGAACTTTCCATTTGTGTTTGGCAAGATGCATTTCATAATAATGTTTTTCATACAATGCAGGATTTGATTTAATGTCTTCCAGAAAATACGATCTATAAATTACGTAGTTTGATCGCCAGATCCATTTTTTGGAATGAAAGGGAAAAAGTTCGATACCATGTTGATTACAGTATTTCAATAAAACAGGATCATTGGCGTCTGGTGAAATCAAACTTACTTTTATCCCTTTCTGTGCAAGTCCACCTAACAAATCCGTTTGCAAAATCATTCTTGCGGCAAATCCATGTGAGACAACATAACAAATGGATGGACGGGAATCGGGCATGAATGAAGAATGAATTTAGAAGTCAAAGCTAAGCAAAGAATAGATCAGAACTAATAGATCTGAGATCAGAGATGTTTTTATAAAAACATCGTTTAATTATCTGTTAACTAGAATTTAATATCTCATAGTTCAGATCTTAGATCTCCGATCTCTCCCCAACTCTCTTTATTTTTGCGATCTAAATTTTTATACATGGATGTAAGAATTGAAAATTTATCCAAGAGTTATGACGGACAGAAGGCGGTGGATTCCATCTCTTTTGATATTAAATCCGGTGAAATCATAGGCTTCCTGGGACCCAATGGGGCCGGTAAGACCACCACAATGAAGATGCTAACCCAATATATGGAGCCTGATTCCGGCACCATTTGGTATGGGAACAAAAGTTCATTTGATGTGGACATCCGAAGGCAAATCGGTTATTTGCCGGAGCACAATCCATTGTATGAAGAAATGCCGGTGATGGATTATCTGGCATTTTCTGCATCATTACAGGGTGTTGAAAAATCGGAATTGCCATCGAGAATCAGAGAAATGATCAAGTTATGTGGCCTGGATGTAGAGAAACATAAAAAAATTGGAGAGCTATCTAAAGGATACAGACAACGTGTTGGACTTGCACAAGCCATTATTCATAATCCACAGATTTTAATCCTCGACGAACCGACTACGGGATTGGACCCAAACCAGATCGTAGAAATCAGGGAGTTGATTAAAAAACTGGGACGGGAGAAAACGGTCATTTTAAGTACACATATATTACCTGAAGTTGAAGCTACCTGCGATCGCATTCTGATCATCAATAAAGGTAAAATTGCAGCTGACGGTACCGTTCAGTCTCTCCGCAAACAATCTGAAGGAAAACATTTATTGCAAGTACGAATCGAAGGAGCTGATGCAAGTTTGGTATTAAATAAACTACGAAGTATTACCTCCATCCATTCAGCAAGCATCATTGATGCAACACGCAATCGATTTGAAGTGCAAAGCACAATGGGAGAAGATACCAATCGCGAAATTTATAGAACTTGTGTTGAACAGAATTGGGTATTGATGGAGATGATTCCATTTGAAACAAAACTGGAAGACATTTTTAGGGATCTTACTTTGAATTAGCTAGGAGATAATAGATAATTTGGAGATGAAAGTTATGAATATTTATTTTGATATTTTAGAAGTATGTACAATTTTTTTGCCTTTTGCCTTTTGCCTATTGCCTATTGCCTTTTGCCTATTGCCTATTGCGTTTAGTCTTATGCCTATTCATTTAATCGATTAAAATAAATAATTACTCATGAAATCAGCAGTTTGGATTATTGCTAAAAAAGAATTGAGTTCCTTTTTTGATTCACTGACCGCGTATATCTTATTGATTGCATTTCTTGGATTCAGTGGATTTTTTACCTGGATTACGGGATCTGATATCTTTATGAGAAAGGAAGCGGATCTCGATGTTTTCTTTGCAGTTTCAAAATGGACGCTTTTCTTTTTCATACCAGCCATCACGATGAAAATGATAGCTGAAGAAAATAAATCCGGAACCATTGAGCTACTGCTCACAAAGGCAATCACCTCAAGACAAATAGTACTTGGGAAATTTCTTGCATGCTTGCTTTTGATTGCAATCACCTTGTTGTTCACAATCAGTTATTACATCACTGTAAGTCAATTGGGAAATATGGATCATGGTGCAACGATCTGTGGATATCTTGGATTGTTGTTGATGAGTGCCGGATATATTGCTATTGGTTTATTTGCAAGCAGTGTTACAAATAATCAAATCGTTGCATTTTTACTTGCTTTATTGATTGGTGTATTTTTTCATTTCATTTTTGATATGATGGCTTATGGTTCGACGGGATTCGTGGGTCAATTATTAAGTGTATTAAGTGTAAATAAACATTACGATTCACTTTCAAAAGGAGTGTTGGATACAAAAGATATTATATTCTTTGCCAGTCTGACTTTATCCGGATTATTTCTTTCTGAGTTATTCATTTCTAAAAGAGTTAAATAAATCATTATGTTGAAATCCAAAGTTAACCTCATCATTCTGACGGTAGCCATTTTAATTGGTCTCAATTATTTGTGCCGTTATTTTTTCTTCAGATTGGATTTGACGGAAAATAATGAATTCACTTTATCCAAAGCGAGTAAAGACATACTTAAAGATTTGGATGAATCAGTTACAGTGACCGCTTATTTTTCTGATGATTTGCCAATAGACATCATGAAAACAAGAGACGAATTGGAAAATCTGTTGAATGAATTTTCAAACATTTCAAAGGGCAAATTAAGTTATACATTCATTGCACCTAACAAAGATCCACAATCAGAAGAAGAAGCTGCCAAAGCTGGAATCCGTCCTGTTATGATCAATGTGAGAGAAAAAGATCAATCCAAACAACAAAAAGCTTTTTTGGGTGCGGTCATCCAAGCAGGAGATAAAACAGAGCCCATACCTGTTATTCAACCAGGCACTGCAATGGAGTATGCATTTACAACTGGTATTAAAAAGTTAGTTGGTAAAAACAAACCGAGGATAGGTTTTATACAAGGGCATGGCGAACCGGCGATTCAGGAATTAGCTCAGGCATATCAGGAGTTGAGTATTCTGTATAGTATTTCATCGGCTTACATTAATAATGATACGATTGATTTAACCATGTATAAAACATTGATCATGGTTAGACCAACTGATAGTATTCCGCCAGCAGATTTTCAACGTCTCGATCAATTTTTAGCTAAAGGTGGAAATTTGGTTCTTGCCTTTAATGAAGTGGAAGCAAATATCCAGGCAGGTACAGCCAATCCAATGAATACAGGTCTTAAGCAATGGTTGATGACAAAGGGTCTGGAAGTAGAAGATGCTTTGGTAAGAGATACCAAATGTGGTCAAGTCAATCTACAGCAACAGCAAGGATTCTTTTCATTTTCTACTCCGGTACAATTTCCCTATTTGCCACTTATTCAAAAATTTCCAAATCATCCCGTTACAAAAGGTTTGGAACAAGTCATGTTTGAGTTTGCAAGTCCTTTGAATTTTAAAGGAAGTAAGGAGGTACTATTCACAGCTTTATTATACACCTCAGATAAATCGGGTAGGGAAGCTGCTCCATTACAATTCAATGTGCAAAAGCAATGGACGAATGCAGATTTCGGCGAACAAAATATTTGCATCGGAGCTTTACTTGAATTCAATGGATCGATGCCAAGCAAATTAATCGCGATTACTGATGGAGATTTTGCAATCAATGGAAGAGATCAACGCAGACAAAATGAAGACAATATCAGTTTGTTGGTGAACAGTATTGATTTTCTAAGTGATGATACGGGATTAATTGATCTCCGCACAAAATCCGTTGCCACAAGGCCAATCGAAGAATTGACCGATTCAAAACGTTCCACATTAAAATATTTAAATTTTCTTTTACCAATGGGTCTTGTTATTGTGTATGGTATTTTCAGATCTAATCAGAATAGAAGAACTCGGATGCAGAGGATGGAAGAGAGGTATTAAATGTCGTAGCGTAGCGAAGATCCCGTATAGCGGGGAAAGAATGAAAGAATGAAGGAATGAAGAAATGAAGGAATGAAAGAATGTCGGAGCGTAGTGGAGATCCCGCAGAATTGCGGGGAAAGAATGAAGGGATGAAAGAATTATTTCCTGACTGACGACTGATGACTAACGACTGACTACTTCTTCCTTTCAACTAACA
>JAYVIT010000324.1:0-4095 GCA_043769965.1 Saprospiraceae bacterium | reverse complement strand
ACCTGATGCCAAGCAACTTAGGGGCATTATTGAATTGGTCGGACTTGCTGGAAGAGAAAACGATAAAGTAAAAACATACAGTCATGGCATGAAACAAAGGTTGGGAATCGCACAAGCCTTATTGCATGATCCCGAACTCATTATACTCGATGAACCGACAACTGGTTTAGATCCTCAAGGAATTATTGACCTTCGGAATTTGATTCTACAATTAAAGCTGGAACGAGGCAAAACGATAATTTTATCATCGCATATTTTAAGTGAAGTAGAATTGATTGCCGATGAAATGCTCATCATGCACAAAGGAAAATCAGTCGTGCAGGGTAAAGTAAATGAGTTGCTGAGTGACCAGGATCTGGTGGTGTATGTTGAAACTTCAGACCCGTTTACTTGCAATAAATTAATTCTTGAAAACTTTCCGAAATCCAATTCCAGAGTATTCAATTCAAATACTATTGAATGCCACCTCTCCAGAATTGATTTACCTTCACTTCATAAGATTCTTTCCGGATCGGATTTAAAAATGTATTCATTAGTTTACAAACGGAAATTGGAAGATTATTTTTTAAAACTTACTTCGTCCTAATATTATGTTGTATCTGTTAAAAACGGAGTTGTACAAAATCTTTCGAAAGCCGAGATCTTACATTGGTTTTATAGCTATTACTGCCATAGTATTATTGATTGAGATGGCCATGTATGTTGATGGTAAGATGTATATGATGTTTTTTCTGCAACAAATAGATGCCAACTTTCAAATTGAAGGCAACATGCTAAGCGGAAATATGGTCTGTTATCTCATACTTCAAACCTTAATTATACAAATGCCTTTGTTGGTTGCATTGGTTACGGGTGATCTCGTTTCAGGTGAAGCAGCTTCCGGAACAATTCGGTTTTTATTGACCAGACCGTTTTCGCGAACTCAAATAGTAAGCACGAAATTTATAGCCGGTTCGGTATATGTTATAACTTTAGTAATTTGGTTGGGCATACTCGCGTGGGGAGGAGGACTGTTGATCTTTGGAGATGGAGATCTGATTGTTTTAAAAAGTGATCAAATTATTATACTGAGAGCCGGAGATACAATTTGGCGTTTCCTTGCAGCTTTTGGAATTGCATTACTAAGTCTATGCGTGGTAGCTGCTTTCTCACTGATGTTGTCTTGTTTTACGGACAATTCAATTGGTCCAATTGTGGCATCCATCGCAGTGATCATTTTGTTTACAATTATAGGAACAATGGATCTTCCGTTGTTTGAATATATCAAACCTTTTTTATTTACAACACACATGATCATCTGGAGAAACATGTTTGATAATCCACTTGATTTGGAATTGATCCATAATTCCTTATTGATTCTCGTTTTTTATATTGTATTGTTTCTCGGGATAGCTATTTATCATTTTAACAAGAAAGATATTACTCAATGATAAAGTATTTTCAAATAGGTATATGTTTGTTAATTCTTAGTCACAATTGGTTAAAGCCAATTGTAATTGAAAATAAAAAAATTACACAAACACCAGCACAACTTTTGAATGAACTTGTTTTAAAATTTAATAAAATACAAAATTACCAAGCTGATGTTCAAATGCAATTTGACATTCCGTTTATGCGCATTGATCCACTGCAAGGAAAAGTATATTTCAAACAACCAGATAAATTCAGAGTGAAAACAGAAGGAATTGCATTTCTTCCGAAGCAGAATCCATATTATGCCTTAGCAGCTATTTCGGATTCGAATCAATATGCGGCTGTAGAGAGTGGTACTGAACTAATTGGAACAATAAGTACCCGAATTATTAATGTATTGCCACAAAATCATCCGGAACTAGTATTGGCGAAATTCTGGATTGATCCTAATCGAAAGCTCATACTCAAATCACAACTCACCACCAAAACAAATGGCACCGTACAGATAGAGTATCAGTATGGAGCAATGGCAACATATACTTTGCCTGATCAAATGACTTTTACTATTGAAATTGGTAAATTTAAAATACCAAAAACAATGGCCATAGAAATTAATGCCAAAAAGAAGGAACAAAGTGTTGAGAAGCCCAGAGAAACCGGAATCATACAATTAAAATTCAGTAATTACTTGTTGAATCAAAAAATTGATGACAAAGTATTTTCTGAAAATTCAAAATGATTTTGTTGAATCAAAAAATTTGTTGCTTTAAGTGTCCCGCTTAAAGCTTTGGGGCTCCTTCTTTGTACGTTTGTTGCTTACACCGTTGTTGCAAGTTTCCGTTGTTGCAAGTTTGCAACTTGCAACAGTTCAATCCAACATTTTCGAATAATAATTCCTAAAGTTAGGAAAGATAGTTATCGTTTTAATTAAAGTGCGCCCAAGGAAATATGCAATAGCTTCTCGTATTCTGGTTAATAACGGACGTTTTCGATTACTTGTAATTTCTTCGCAACCTTCTTCAATTAATTTATCAAGAAATAATCTTGATTTTTTTGCGAAAGCATCATCGAGGATATCAATGTTCAGTTCAATGCTTGCAAGTGTACTGAGGTGATTGAGATTAAAAGATCCAACTGTCATCCAATGATCGTCTACAATTGCAATTTTTGCATGAAGTACTGATTTTTTCCATTCAAATATCCGTATGTTGTTTTTTAATAACCAATGATAGAGGTAATACGTGGCATTCAGAATGGGAGGGATATCAGAAACTCCAGCAAGAACAATAGAAATTTGAACACCTCTTTTTGAAGCTGCCTCCAGAGCTCTTCTCAATCTTAGCCCTGGTAGGAAATAACTGCCAAAAATAATAATACTCTTTTCGGCGCTGTCAAATGCAAGTTTATAACTCTGGTAAATTTGTTTTCGATTCCGCAACCAATCGTTTTGTCTTATGCTGATTCGAGTGGGATGAATTAATGATTTTGGATTTCGATTCTGATTCTGAGTTTGATTGTATTTCTTTTCTACAATGAGAGAACAGATTTTTTCTAATTTCTCGCAAACATCTCCCTTTAAATATAAAGCAAAATCCAACCAGGGCTCTTTGATTTCGGATCCATGATATTTATCTGCTATGTTGATACCACCAACCAAGGCCATATAGTTATCAGCGACCACGATTTTATGATGTAACCTTCGTCCCAGACTAAGATTTTTAAACAGAGAAATGCGTGAGAAAAAACGGAAATTAATTCCAGCATCTATTAATTTATCAATATATTCAGTTGTAAGATTACGGGATCCAAATCCATCAACTACAACATAAATTTCAACACCCCGTTGGGCTGCTTGAATTAATGATGTTAATACCTTATTGCCAATTTCATCATCATAAATTATATACATTTGAAGATGTAAGGATTTCTTTGCAGAATCAATTATACTGATCAGCTTTTCATAAAAATCAATTCCACTTTGCAGAAATACGATATTTTCTGCATTCTGAAATGAATGTTGATAAGCTTTCGATTTTTTCTTAATAAATTTCATATTGAAATTAATTTAAGAAATATGGGTTAATCTCATTTTATGTTTTCGATAATATTGCACAGAGTATTTTACTAAAAAATAAATTAGTATACTACAGGCAATGCTAAGTAACAAACTTCCTGTCAAAACTGAAATTCCAACTTCATCCAGGTTTTTATACCAGTTTTTGATATTTAATGGATTTTCTGGTTTCCAGAATATTGCACCTAATTTATAACTGAACAATAAAAAGAATGGTGCTGTAAATACATTTGAAATCATGCTTCCACTAATTGCAGCAACCAGATTGAATTTAATAAACCTATAACATAGAATAACCAGTAGTGTACCTGCGCCAAATGTTGGAAAAATACTTATAAATGTGCCAATAGCCGCACCATAAGCAATCTCATGTATGGTAGCATGCGCTCTTGCGAATTTAATGATTTCATATCTGATTTTCCTGAACACCTGTATGTTGATTAAAAGAATACAATGTAGAAACTAGTAGTATTGTTTCAAAATTATTTTAATTAAGGCTTAAATTTATTTTATAAATACAAACAGATTTATGCGACACATGTTTGTAAAAAAACCCGGTCTGCAAATAACAGATCCGGGCTTTTAAAAATTTTGGTGAAGTAAGACTT
>JAYVIT010000323.1:0-5968 GCA_043769965.1 Saprospiraceae bacterium | reverse complement strand
AAATCAACTACTTCAGAAAAATTTTAAAAAAGAAATACATGATGATTTATATAACCAATTGAGTATCTTCTAGTTTAAACGGGACGGTAGTGATTTATTTTCATAGCATAATTTGGCAAACAGAGTTTGCCTGTCACACAAACGTAGGCAAAGCCTACGCCCAGCTTGGTTACAAAAGTAAAACTTCATTAAATCTCCTAAAAAAACAACCAATGCCATTTCACTTTTCCTTGTGAATTATATTCCAAAGCAGGAGCAGGAATCTTGATGGTATTGATGAGGTGCAATGCAGTGCGTAGAAAATTATTTTTTACTTTGATCTTTTTCAAATCAATATCCAGGGATAAATAATATTGATGGTATCGGGGAGTTGAATTCGCTGAAAAATATTCTCCATTTGTTGACCATTCGTTTTTATAACCTCCAAATAAGTTATCACTTCCATAACCAATAGAAAGGTCCAGAAAATCTGGCCAGTAATTATTTAGTGAAGTTGAAATAATTCCAGGGTTGAATGACAGCCAAAATGTTTGTGCATTATAATCTTTTAAAAAACTCGTGAAGTAGGCTTTTCCATAAAGATCTTCAGCACGTTGTTTGTAACTTATGTTGGTACCTTTATCACCTGTGATAAATGCATCAGGATATTTCTTAGGGAAAGCAGAAAGTTTCAATTTGAATTTCTGATCATGCCAAAGCAATTGCTGACCTGCAAATAAACCTGCACCTAAAACATTGGATCCAATGTCAACCCAACTAAATCCCCAATCGGAACTGAATCCATCCATCACTTCGATTGTGGTTTGAAATAACATGGATACGGATGTTCCACAAATGATAGCTGCATTTTCTGAATAGCCGCACCACCTGGCACCATCGTAAATCAAGTTGGATTGAATATAGCTGTTATAACTATGTGCTACTTTGTCAAGATTATTCCATTCACCAGAATCATTGAATAAATGAAATGGAGTTTGCTTGGTTTTTTTGTACCAGGCATTGTACAATCCAATCGAAAATGCAGAGTAAGTAACAAAAGCAGTACTTCCTGCGAGCCATGCTCTCTTTGAACTGAGTGAATCTGAAGGAATTAAAAAGCGCTGAAAACTTCCTTGCGAATTAGAATTATTAAATAATAGTAGTGTAAAGTAAATGCAGAAAACTATTTTATGGCAATGTGCAAACAGCATTTAATTATTTAGTCATCATAGGATAAAGTTGCAGGCGAGACGCAGCAACAACCCAATTTGTTGCAGACGTTCAAATAATACTTTTTAGGAAAGCTACAACCCAAAAACTCCAATCTCACAACTCACAACTGTTCTCTAATATCTCTCCTTAATACCTGTAGTACTCCGGTTTATACGGTCCATCCTTATGCACACCAATGTATTGCGCTTGTTTTGGATTTAATTCATCTAGTTCGACGCCGATTTTAGCAAGATGCAAACGAGCAACTTGTTCATCGAGACTTTTTGGAAGTGTGTACACTTTGGCTTCGTAGCGATCAGCGTGTTGCCATAATTCCAATTGTGCCAGACATTGATTGGTAAAAGAATTACTCATTACAAAAGATGGATGTCCGGTTGCACAACCAAGATTTACCAATCTTCCTTCTGCTAATAACAAAATATCTTTTCCATCAATAGTGTATTTATCGACCTGTGGTTTGATTTCCACTTTGGTTTTACCATAATTATTTTTCAGCCAGGACACATCAATTTCATTATCAAAATGACCGATATTGCAAACGATTGCTTTGTCTTTCATTCCACGGAAATGTTTTTCAGTGACAATGTCACAATTACCAGTTGCAGTTACAACGATATTGGCAATTTTCACTGCATCTTCCATTTTCATCACCTGGAAACTATCCATTGCAGCCTGTAATGCACAGATGGGATCGATTTCACTTATGATCACTCTGCAACCTGCGCCTCGTAATGAAGCTGCAGATCCTTTCCCTACGTCGCCATATCCTGCAACGACGGCTACTTTACCGGCCATCATGATATCGGTTGCTCTTCGAATTGCATCTACTAATGATTCTTTGCATCCGTATTTATTGTCAAATTTTGATTTGGTAACGGAATCATTCACATTAAAACAAGGCAATGGCAATGTTCCGTTTTTCATACGATCGTATAAACGAAGTACGCCGGTTGTAGTTTCTTCCGAAATACCACGAATGCCACTGACCAATTCCGGATATTGATCCAATACCATATTAGTGAGATCGCCACCATCATCAAGAATCATATTCAATGGTTGACCATCTTTAAAAGCAAAAATAGTTTGCTCGATACACCAGTTGAATTCTTCTTCATTCATTCCCTTCCATGCAAAGACAGGTATATTTTTGGCTGCAATTGCTGCAGCTGCATGATCCTGTGTTGAGAAAATATTGCAGGAGGACCAACTTACTTCGGCACCTAATTCCATTAGGGTTTCTATAAGTACTGCCGTTTGAATGGTCATGTGCAGGCAACCTGCGATACGTGCACCTTTTAAAGGTTTTGCATTTCCATATTCGCTTCTGAGGGACATCAAACCCGGCATTTCTGCTTCTGCGAGTTCAATCTCTTTGCGGCCCCAATCTGCGAGGCTTATGTCTTTTACTCTGTATTTTAAGTGTGTGGCTACTTGTTCCATGGGTATTAAAATTTATGCAAAGTTAGGTATTAATGAGTTTATAAAAAAAGTATATTTGGAAGTAAAATATGATTCATCGAAATTAGAATTTTCCTTCAAATAAAATTTTCAATTCGCGATTAGCTTGAAGCGAGGACGCTTCAAGCAACAACTCGTTTTTAGTATTAATTTTTGGGTTAGGTACTACCTACGTCTTTTCAACTCAGATTTTAATGAGTTTCAATGTCCCATTTGTAATTCTTGATTTCCATTGAAACAAATATAAACCCGAATGCAACTCTTTTACTTCAATAGAATTATGACGGGCATCGAGAATGCCTGACATTATTTTTGAATCAGCTGTATTCGTAATTGAATATTCTATAAAAGTTTCATTAGCCGGGATTAAAATTTGTATATTATCATGAACAGGGTTAGGGTAGAGAGCTAATGATTGATCCTGATTGCCTTCACGTCCGGTCAATTCATTGTTGCCCGAATTAAAATCAGTTCCAATGAATTCATCTGCTATTAAGAACCCTTTATGATTCGAAACCATTCCAGCATCTATGATTGCTTTTGTGCCTGGGGATAAAAATAATAGTTCGGATTTTCCAAATTGATCGACATCAGAATCATCCAGATCTGATACTGATCCATTTGGTTGAGTGAAATGATGATTTTCTATGGGCTTAATGGCTATCCTGTATTTGATAGATGGATTGAGATCTTTGAATTGATAATTTCCGAGATCATTCGTTTTTATGGAATCTAAGATTTGGTTATTCTGATTGCTTAGAATTGACAAAACATACGGAATACCTGATTCGGATAAATCCTGTTTACCATTTTCATTATCGTCCATCCATACCTTCCCGGAAACATCAATGCAATTATCCAGATAGAAAGTAAGCGGCCTTGAATTAATTGATACGCAAAGTTTCTTGCTCAGATAGTTTGATGACAAGTCGACCATGTTTGTTTTTCCATAATTTACAAAGGAGAGATCAAAGTAATTATAATCATCAGGTTGATCTGCAAATATCGATTGATAGATATTGAAAATACCATTTGTGTGAATATTAAAAGTAGGTTTGTCAGAAATTTCTATTATTTTTTGGAAAGGCCCATAGGCCAGGACATATTTTATTATATAACCGACCGGAATCACTGGGCTTACTTCATGTTGAGCGGAAACAAAAAATGAATTTCCATTATAGCAACTAACAGGAAGCGTATTTAATTTCATTGAACTGGTTTGTGCAGTGCAATCAAAAATTAGTCCTGCATCGATGTTCATGCTGTCATTTTTAGACAATGAAAACAGATCGCTTCTTCCCATATTATCCACATCGGAGTCATTGTGTTCATATCCGGATCCGTCCTTTATGGTGAATATATATTTGTTATCTGAATTGATAAATAACCTCAATTTTTTATTGCTTGCTATACGAGGAAATAAAAATCGTCCTTCAGCATTCGTTTTTGTTGAATCAATAATTGCATCAAATTCATCAACAAGTAATATTTGTATATCTTTCATAAGTCTGTCATTCGGATCCCGAATGCCATCTTGCCCATAATCATACCAACACATACCAGAAACTTTTGAACTTAAAACAAAACCAAAATCCAGATCCATATAATTTTTCGAGGAAATCAAATCTACATATTGAGTGAAACCATTTGATAATAGATCATTATCTTCAAGTGAATTGTTGCCTTGTTGATAGCCTGTACTTGTATAACCATTGATAGGTGGAATGTAGATTTTGTATTTACCTGGAATGACCTCTTTAAAAATGTACTTACCATACTGATCTGTGATTGTAGAATCTGAAATCCATCCACCTGATGTGGTGAGATAGAGTTTAATTCCCTGGAGGCCTCTTTCACCTGTATCCTGCATACCATTTACATTGCTATCTTCCCAAACCAGGTCTCCGATAGACGAATGTTTGTACATACCACAGGCTATATCATTGCGTGTTGCACCGTCAGATAGATAAAAGGATTCGGTCGTGCCCGCTCCATTCGATTCATCAATATCACAATTAATTCTGGAATCAATTCCCTGTCTGACTTTCGAAAAAGTAAATTGATCATGAACAAAGAATTTTAAGTAGTAGTATCCTGAATTGAGATTGTCAAACAAAAAACTTCCATCTAACTTTGTGTTCAATTGTCGCAATGTTTTTTTTGTGATGGCATCATACAATACTACTTTAGTATTTGGTATCCCATCTTCTTTTTCATTTTGAATTCCATCCGCGTTCTCATCATGCCAGACTTTATTTGAGATATTTCCAGTTTTGCAGGTTCCTTTTGTAAAACTCAAACAACAGGGTTCGGAAAAACCATCGGCGCTTTCCGTTTGTACACAAATTTCATGAATACCCAATGGATCTAAAAACTGTTGATTTACAATGATCAGATGATCATTTGGATTTGATGAAATTATCCTGGCTTTTTCAGGAAGTGTCCAGTGATATCGAATGGCACCGGGAACTGGATCAACAGAAAACAAAATAGAATTATAATTGCAGATATTTGCTTCAGTGGTGTAATGCACTATTAATTTTAAGTGATCCAAATGAATTAGTGCATGTTCATTTCCGGTGTTTGTAAATTGAAGTTTGATACCGAATTGTTCTGAATTCAGATTTGATGGGTTGAGATTGATAATTTCCCATTTATCTTTTGAGGATCCGAAAATCATTTTTCCATTTCCGGTTATTGAAGTAACGGGTAAAAAGGATTTGGAAAATGTGGTGGATTTATCGATTCCAAATTCATATCCATTTTGATCGGTTAGTTGAATTTGTTTGAATTGAATGAAATTAGTTGAAGCCTCACCTTCCAGTTCTATTTCGATTCCATGAATGATGCTATTTTTTGGAATATGCAGATCAAAATCCCGTAAATAAAGTGGTGAAGTTGACTGCCCCGGTTCTAATGCACAAATTGCAGACTGATCATCGGAGTAGGATAGGTCCGATATCTGGTCCCAGCTTTCTTTATTTTCTGCCTTTGAATTAAGCGTAATTATAGTTCGTGGACTTAGCCATATGCTTCCTTTAACAAGGGGATTGACAATTCGGATGGGGCAAACCTGAGGTATGGGTCCATTTGAATTGGGCCCAATGTTGAATTCACATCTATTTGAAAATGTACAACTTAGGCTGATAAATAAAAGGGCAATTGTAGAAATGGTCTTATTCAGAATATCGGTCATGGGTTTGTCTTTGGTTTGGGATTGGAGAGTCTCGGGTATTAAGTCAAAATGCTAAATTACATGCAAATATACATGTTAATAATTTATAATATGAAAATTAAA
>JAYVIT010000322.1:0-2459 GCA_043769965.1 Saprospiraceae bacterium | reverse complement strand
CAATTATCAGATCGGTTATAGATACTGCTATTAAACAACAGAAGAATGTTTTTCAGGTATTAAAGAATATTGCTAACTTATGCCCTGAGTAGTTACAATTTTTTTAATATTACTTGTCAGTCGTCGTTTTAAAAAATCCATATATCAATCCACAAACCTTTAGAACATCGCCCTCTTCAATTTTACCATGAATGGGTAATCGCAATAAACAGGATTCATACCGATCGGCATTTGGAAGATTTTGATTTTGTCTATTTGAATAATATGGGCTCCGGTGTAAAGCAAGATAGTGAAATGCACTTTCCACATTATTCTCTAAAAGATATTTTTGCAAACGGGAACGCAACTCTTGATCATCTAATAGAATATAAAAATGTGTTCCATTTACTTCAGCATGATCCGGAACTTGCGGTAAATTCAATTTACTATTTCTTTCAAGTTCCTTTAATAGGCTAAGGTAAAGTTTCCATATTTTTTGACGATGTTCTAATTGGTCATTAAAAATTTCCAATTGAGAAAATAATAAAGCAGCTTGAAGTTCAGACATTCCAAACGATGAGCCTACATCTTGCCATTCATATTTTGAAACCTCATTTCTTTGAAAAGCCGAACGATTTGTTCCCTTCTCAAAAATAATTTCAGCTCGATCAAACAATGACTTATTATTAACAATGCAGCAGCCACCCTCGCCGCAACTGATCATTTTGGTTACATGAAAAGAAATGCAACCTAGATCGGAGATTGTACCAAGTAACTTACCTTTATATTTAGAACCTATCGCTTGTGCTGCATCTTCAATAACTATAATTCCTTTTTCTTTTGCAAAAAACAATATAGGATCCATATCCACTGCAATGCCGGCATAATGCATCACAACAATTACTTTAGTCTTTGAAGTAACTAAGGGTAAAATAGTTTCCATTCCAATATTTGGATTGGATGAAATGCTATCTGCAAATTTCAGAACACAACCACGCAATACAAACGCATTCGCTGTAGAAACAAAAGTATAAGAAGGTAAAATGACTTCATCTCCAGGATTCAATCGGGCCAACAAAGCAGACATTTCCAAAGCATCTGTACATGAACTTGTCAAAAAAATAGTAGAAGCCGAATAATTATTTGCAAACCAATTTTTACAAACCTTTGCATATTTTCCTCCGGAAGCAAGTTGCCCGGAATCTAACACTTCTTTGATATACTCCAGCGAAGAAGAAGTTTGAAATGGTTTATATAAACTGATCTTGTCCATTCTTTACCAATAATGATGGTTTCAAATTAATAGTTGATCTTTATATTGTGACTTATCAATTGCACACAGAAAATACGCCTGCCTGCCGCCAGGCAGGGATTGAACAGATCATCACGGATTAATTTATTTTTAAACCGCAAAGTTAATTAGATAATTTATTAAATATCCCATCTCTTTTCATCAGGAAAATAAATATGAACCAATCTAGTATTTTATCAGTGTAAATCAGTCTAATCAGCGTTGTCCCTGCCTACAGCAGGCAAGTGTGTGCCCTTCAATTTATCCACAGAGTAGTTTTCTCCAATTAATACCTGTGTATTACCTTGCATAATAATCATTCACAGAATCTGACATATTAATGGAAGTCGTAAGAAAACAAAGTATTCAAAGTTCAGTAATACAAATTACAGGAGCTGTAATCGGGGCTGTGAGTACTATATTTATTTATCCTTTGGATCTTAGCTTATATGGTATTTATGGATTCCTCACAAATACGGCTTCTCTATTGGTACCTTTTATTAGTCTTGGCTTTGGCGCTGTGCTTCTTCGTTACTTTCCATATTTCAATTATCCAGAACGAAAGCACTTTGGATTTTTTGGATTTATTTCTTCCGGGTATGCTTTAGGAATAATTTTATTTGCAATTGTATTCGCAGTTTCATTTCCTTTCATTCACCATTTTCTAACAAAGCAGGATCCTCAAACCGGAATGTATGTTATTTACATTTTACCGATAACTATCTTATATGTCATTTTTGAATTATTCACTAACATCTCGATGAATTTTCAACGGATCACAGTTCCGGCTTTATCCATATTCTTGATGAAAATTTTCCTGCCTTTCATTTTTATCTTATGCGTAAAGCACTACATAGATAAAATACATTTTGTTTGGATGATTTGTTTTTATTATGCAGTAGTAATTTCAATGCTGATTATATATCTAAATAAAATTGGAAAGTTTCATTTTAGTTTTAATAAAAAAATATTTTTTCATCCATTGACAAGTCAAATGTATCGATTTGCAGGATATTCGATATTAGGTGGTGCAAGCGCCATATTTGCATTGAGGATAGATTCTATCCTCGTTACATCTATGAATGGTGCTGAAGCCAATGGATTGTTCACACTTGCAATTTTCATAAGCAATGTGGCATCCATTCCTGCCGCGGCTCTTACAGAAAGTCTGAATGCAGTCGTTTCTTCT
>JAYVIT010000321.1:0-5917 GCA_043769965.1 Saprospiraceae bacterium | reverse complement strand
CTTTCCCTTCTCTCTTTTTAATTGAATTCTGTCATTCATTCCGCTAGTGAGGAATCTTGAAAAAATAGATTAGTAAATAGTGCAATTTTAATTTGTCTTCGACTTGGGTCGGCTATTACCTGAAAAATGTCAAGAAAATGGCTTAGGCTTTAAAATTAAAATTCGCTGAAAACCTTTTCAACGTCAAACAAAAGCAATAGGAAACGAACCGCGAGACCTATTTTAATCTCTCTTGCATTATGTACGCAATTCGCTTATGCAGTTCTATTGCTATGGTTTTGTCGCCTTATATTATTGAATAATTAATATTTGACTGAACATTTTTTCTCCGCCACTCACTTTTACAATATACATTCCTGCAGGAAGATTTTGATTGATGACAACCGTATTATGATTTGCGGTTTGTGAACTGTAAACCTTGACTCCAAGATTGTTTTAGATTTCTAACTTATCTATCAGCTCCGAACCTGGCTGTCCGTCAGACCAGCTGCTAAGTTCGAACTTACCTTTTGTAGGATTAGGATAGATTCTGAACAAATTTTCGGTGGCATTAATTTTTTTAACACAGGTTACTATTTAAAAATAATAATGAGCGCTGTCGCCATAATTTATTGTAATACCATCATCATCATAGTCTCTGTAAGAATAACTTTCTTCAATATTATTCACATAAGTCGAAAGTGTTTGAGAAATTCTAACCCAAGTGTTGTTATGCCAAAATTGGTCTTGGTAATTTGTAAGATTGTTGTTCGCATCATACGTGTAAAGAGTTCGGGAACGGTTAACCCAATCGGTACCATTCCATATTTGAGATAGGTAACTTGTCCGATTGTTGTTCGCATCATAAGTGTAAAAACCCCGAGAATTATCAACCCAGGCGCTGCCATTCCAGACTTGGAGTAAGAGACTTGTCCAATTGTTGTTCGCATCCAAAGTATAAAATGCTTGAAAATCGTCAACCCAGACGCTGCCATTCCATTTTTGATATAGGTAACTTGTCAGAATGTTGTTCGCATTATAAGTGTAGAATATTTGAATATAGACAACCCAGGCGCTCCCATCCCAAGATTGGAATTGGTAACTATTCAGGTTTTGGTTCGCATCAAAAGTAGAAAGAACCTGTGAGGAATTAACCCAGGTGCTGCCATTCCAAGTTTGGCCAAAGCTTATTGTCACTTTGTTGTTCGCATTATAAGTGTAAAAATATTGTCTAGAGTTAACCCAGTCGGCTCCGTTCCAGTTTTGTTTTAGATAACTTTTCAGATTGTTGTTCGCATCATAGGTATAATTAATTTCTTTAGCATATGGACTAGTGGCCCAAACATTGGTAAGTACATCCAATTCCCAATAATAAACGCTATCGTACCGTGCAATTACAGTAGGAAATTTAAATGGAGAATTTGTGCAACTGTTTATACCAGGAAGTGGTTGTCCATAAAAATTATAAATGTCATTTAATTTTTCAATTGGAATATGTTCTGTAAAATCGGCTTTGTCAAAAGATGTTTGTTTTTGTGGTCCTTTAATACGAAGGGGTTTGCTTTGAGCAGATATATTTCCTTCTCCAAGAGCAAAAATAAATAGTAAAGTAAAAAAGTACATTTTTTTCATATTGATTTGTGTTTTGTTGATTAAGCCTACTCTATTCGGTTTTCAGCATCCCCGTTTTATTTTGACAAATGTTTGAAATTTATTTATCATGTTCAATGCATGAAATCTCGCCACTAACTCAAAGGATTGTTTATGTCTGAAACCGGGAAAATACAATAAAGACATTAAATTCTAAATAAGACTTCAAAATTTGAGTTGGACATACCCATTTTGCTTAAACCATAAGGAAAGACTTATCCATACCATTGTATATTCAGTGGCTAGTTAAGAGAATTATTGGATAATTTTTGCTTCTTGAACAATCCCGGCATCAAAACATACATTAGTTTGGGAATGACAACTATGAGTTTTGTATCCCAAATTTGCTGATGTACCAATTAATAAATTCTGTGCAAGTATTGCAAATATATCTCCCACCCTAGAATATTCCAGAATGTTTTATACCAATTACTTTTCCTACCACCCACTTAACAACATCTTCTTCGTTGCAAATTTTTTATGATTAATCATCAGGCTATAAAAAAATACTCCGCACTCATAGTTGTGCCAAGAATAGTCGTAGAAGATTTCGTTGTTGCCAAGTTTCAATTGAAGGGGCATTGTTGTGATCAATCGTCCGTCTTCGGAGTGGATTTGGATTTCGGCATGATTGATTTGTGAGAGGTCATTGACGATGATTGGGATTAAGGTTAGTTCGTCAAATGGATTGGGTTGATTTTGTAATAGTTCGACGGGCTCACTCTGGATGACATCTTGAGATGATGTGAGGACACGGACATTGTACTCTGTACCAAACATACTGATCCAGCCCGTTGCATCAATACCACATGCAGTGACATAATATTGTGTCGCCGATAATCCTTCTACAGTCAATTCAGTTTGATCTGTGATAATGAGGGTATCAAAAAATACATTGGTCAGCTTTCGAATACCATAAATATATTTTACAGCCGTTTGTGGATTTTCAAGTTTAATATCAATCGCAAGAGATTTGGCAGTAACTTTCAAAGTATATGGAGCCAGTTCTGTTGATGCTGCATTTGATGCAGAGAGTGCATTGATGATTGCATTATTTTTCAGATAATTGAAATTGACAAACAAACTATCCAGCGTTCCATCACCATCTGTATCTTTACCGATCACATCTCTGCTACTATGTTGTCTGTCTGTATAACCAGGCTGACTTGGATTACCATCACCATGTTCGTATGAAGACGTAAACCGGATCGCTGCATATCCCTGCTCCCGGTATGGTATGTGGTCCCCTCCTCTACCCGAGCGATCTTCTCCAAACATCACATCCATTTTAGGAGTTGCTGAATATACTTTCGCCAGATTTTCTTCGACAAGTATTCTGGTTAATCTCGCCAGATTTTTAGGCATGCTGTTGGTTGTGCCGGCAGAAAATATTCGCAATCGTAAACTATCCACTAAATTCGGTCCGGGACAACTCGGAGGTGATGAAGTGACTCCACATTCAATTCCACCGACGATATCATTGTTGAATACCGCTTTGATCTTGATTCCATTTTGTTTGCAAAATATTGCAAAAGAACGCGCACCTCCCAAACCTTGTTCTTCACCTGTTGTCCACATAATGATCAATGTTCTGTTCAATTGCACTTTACTCATCACCCTTGCAAGATCCATGATCAATGCTGAACCACTTCCATTGTCATCAGCTCCTTCTGCAAGACACAAGGTATCACATCCATCTTCGCAGCGACTATCGAGATGAGCTTCAACTATTACCATTTCATCTCTGAGTGCACCATTGCCAGGAAATATGCTAAACAATTCTGTATGTCTTAATCGCGCACACATGGTATAATCAAATTCAAATTCACACGGAATCATGACCGATCCCGGTTGTGCAGCCCAATAGTTCAAATAACCATGAATCCAATTTCTGGCGCCTCGTATTCCTTCATTTGGTTTCGCCGGATGGTCATTGACTGTATTTCTGTTATGGAAAGAAACAATTCCAGTCAGGTACTTATTTAATGAGTCTGCATGAATTTGAGTTGCCAGATAAGCAGTTAAGCCGGCATCAGCCGCTACTGGGCGACTGGCGAAGGAATCTGCCGGATACTGCCCCTTCATCAGTTGCAGACATAAAGGATTTGAAAGACTAAAATTGGTTTGAGCGCCCAGATTTATCAGGCCACAAAGTAAAAAGTAAAATATCTTTGCTTGAGTTTTCATAAAGCTAAATTACATAAACACATGAAACTGCGAACAAATAAAAATTCTATCCGTCTGCGCCTGAGTCAACCCGAAGTTGATGAATTTAAAAAATTGGGTGTAGTTCGTGAGACTATTGCCTTTTCTCCACTTTCAAATCAACATCTCGATTATTCTTTGATTCAGGCTGATCATGATGCCATTTCGGTATCTTATCTCAATAATCATCTTAGGGTTTATGTCCCATCTAAACTTGCAACGGAATGGTGCGACAGCAATGAAGTTGGATTTGAATGTCATCTTCCGATCGATCCCCAAAATGAATTATTTGTTTTGGTGGAAAAAGATTTCAAATGTTTAACACCAAGAGCACACGAAGATGAAACCAATAACTTTCCCAATCCGAATGCTGAGTTATGCTGACAGAAAATGCACAAGGCATCAGGACTAAACAGATCATAAAATTATCCGAAGAGAAAACACCGGTTACAGATTGTGTCGTAACTGAAGAACCCCTTGAAATCATTTTAAAATTTCAGAAGAAAGGTTACTTTACTTATAAAACTCTTTCCATCACGATGCGGACTCCTGGCGATGATGAAAATCTCGTACGCGGTTTTTTATTCACAGAAGGCATTTTAAAAAATCCACTTAAAGAAATTGATCAGTTTGAATTCAGATTTAATTGCAATGCAGAACCGGTCGAACAACAAACCATCATCGTCCATTTAAAAGAAGGAATCTATCCTGAGATCGAAAATCTCGAAAGACATTTTTACACGAGTTCGAGTTGCGGAGTTTGCGGAAAAACATCCATCGATCTTGCTTTGGATAATTGTGCATTCATTTTAAAAAAGAACTGGCCGGTCATTGATAAAAAAGTATTATTTCAATTACCAGACTTATTAAATCAGAATCAAGAAATTTTTCAGAAAACCGGTGGTATCCATGCTTGTGCAATCTTCAACACGCAAGGTAACTTGTTATTATCTGCAGAAGATGTTGGCCGGCACAATGCGCTGGATAAATTAGTTGGCAAAGCAATAAGTCAATCTTTGGTTCCATTGCAAAATCACATTATTTTATTAAGTGGACGCGCCAGTTTCGAACTTGTACAAAAAGCATTTATGATTGGTACTCCGATACTTGCTGCTGTTGGCGCACCCTCAAGTCTTGCAGTTGAAACCGCTGAGGTGTTTGGTATGAGTCTGGTTGGATTCTTGAAGAATGGGAAGGGGAATGTGTATTGTCATGAGGAGAGGATTGCGGGATGATGACGGCCGACCGCTGACGACCGACCATTGATTTCAACA
Organism: Saprospiraceae bacterium; assembly: GCA_043769965.1. GTDB lineage: Bacteria > Bacteroidota > Bacteroidia > Chitinophagales > Saprospiraceae > Vicinibacter. The sequence continues at coordinate 809 of JAYVIT010000321.1, read as the reverse complement.
ATTAAGCAATCTAACAATTTAACAATTTTGATGTGTTATTGCACGTTTGCAACATGCAACTGTTCACTATGTTTTGTAACTTTAATCTAATTACTAAATTAATGAATGCATTGTACGGACTAATTTTGTGCGGCGGAAAAAGTTCGCGACTTGGTTTTCCTAAATACTCTATTGAAAAAGATGGTTTCCCTTTATACAAATGGTGGAACAACACATTAAATGCAGTTTGTGACAAAACATATATTTCTTGTCAGGCCATGCAAACAAAGGAAATCGATTATCCACTTATCATCAAAGACGAATCTACTGACTCCGGTCCGCTCGAAGGAATTTATAAAGCATTTCAAGTAAATGATAAAGTAAACTGGTTGGTAATGGCTTGTGATTTGGTTTTTGCGGATCATAAAGACATTACTGCACTAATAAAAAATAATCGTGAAGGTAATGATGCCATTTGCTATTTAAATCCAGAAACGCGTGAACCGTTTTCGCTTTTTACAATTTACAATTCACAGATATTTCCTTCGCTTGTCGATGAATATCAATCAGAATTAAAATCTGCAAGAAGATTATTGATGAATTCGAATGTGATATTATTAAATCCAGAGGATCCAAATATTTTGAAGGGGATAAATACTATGGAGGAATTGATGAGTTGGAGGCAAAATAGATTGGAATGATCTACCTCGCCGCAAGCAGCGAGGTATTAAATGCCGCGCTGAATCCTATTTAGATCCGTTGCAAGCAACGGGGAATTACACCCGATGAGATTTTAAATAGGTAGGATATTGGAATTATTCATTTTCAAT
>JAYVIT010000320.1:0-11583 GCA_043769965.1 Saprospiraceae bacterium | reverse complement strand
TCTTCTGCTGACTTACCGGAAGGAACCAAATAATAAGGTACATTCGGAAGTTTAATTAGATTTTCTTCAATAAATGATTTTGAATTGGAAAGTTCTTCTTCAAGTTTACTTACTTGTTCTTTAATAGTTGTGACTTGAGTTTTTAAAGTATCTGCTTCTGATCGTTTGCCCGATTTATAAAGGTCACCAATCTCTTTCGCCAACTGATTTAACAAGGACAATTGAAGATCAGATTGAGATTGCAGGGATTTTCTTAAATCATCTTTTTCTATAATCCGGGGTACTAAAGCGATCGATTCTTCGGGTAAATTGCGTTTTTTATAGCCTTCTATGACTCTTGCAGTTTCGTTTCTAAGTATCCTGATTTCTACCATTTTATGAAATATTCGGGTGGGCAATGTTACAGCAAGAAGCCGAAATATTTTTAAAAAAATGTAAATTCAAATAAGTCTTTTGTATATTTGCAATGCAAAACGGAACTGGATATCAGTTCTTTCGCACCTCCAGAGTTTACCCAGTTAGTCTCATTCAAATTTCTAAGTAAAAAAACCTGATTTGTTTATCGATTAACTGAGTCTCTGAATATCGATTCGTTTTACAAGCCATATTATCTTTTCAAATCACTTGTTGAATCTTTCTTATCGTCCAATTTTATTCTATGTACGACATATTACAACTCAATGACATGTTGGTTCCGGAACTCAGAGAAGTTGCCGAGAAACTCAATGTCGAAAATTCTAAAAAGCTTAGTAAGCAGGATTTAATTTATAAAATTCTAGACCAACAGGCCCTGAGTAAAAGCGCCGTGGGAGCTGCAGAGAAGAACGAAACTAATCCTTCTTCTCCTGAGACGAATCCGGCATATGAAATCTTAGAAGATGAAAATAATGTTCGTCATAGAAGAAGAAGAGTCATTAAACCAGTTGAACCCATCCTTAAAGTACCGGTAGAAGCTTCTTTGGAAGAACCCATTGAAATTGCAGCTACTGAAACTATAGAGCCTGCTGCTATTCCGAATGAAGTTGAATACACAAAGCCAGAACATCAGCCAAGATCACCATCTCCACAAAGAGAAAAACGCCAAGGCGATTTCAGACAAAATAATTATCGAAAAAATTACAGACAGGAAGAAAGCACTCCTCCCAATGGTCAAAATGAAGGAGAAGCTGGCACAGAAGCAACAGAAAATGAAGTAAATACAGAGGTTCAAAGACGTCCCGAACCCTTGTTTATCGTAGAACTCGAAGGTGTAGTAGAAGGAATGGGTGTACTTGAAATGATGCCTGATGGATATGGCTTTTTGAGAAGTTCAGATTACAATTACCTTTCTTCTCCTGATGACATCTATGTTTCGCCTTCACAAATCAAATTATTTGGTTTAAAAACCGGAGATACTGTGGTAGGGGCAATACGTCCACCAAAAGAAGGTGAAAAATATTTTGCTTTACTAAAGGTTTCAAAAATCAATGGATTAGAGCCCCATTTTATTAGAGATCGAGTGCCTTTTGATTATCTGACACCCTTGTTTCCAAATGAAAAATTTAAGTTGACCACAAGTCCCGCAGGAAGAGACTATGGCAATAGAATGATCGATTTGTTTACACCAATTGGTAAAGGACAGAGAGGATTAATAGTGGCTCAGCCTAAAACAGGAAAGACTTTCTTATTGAAAGATATAGCCAACGCAATCTCAGCCAATCACCCAGAATGTTTTTTATTAATTCTTTTGATTGATGAAAGACCGGAAGAGGTAACTGATATGAAGCGAAATGTAAATGCCGAGGTTATTTCATCCACGTTTGATGAACCGGCAGATAACCATGTGCGTGTTGCCAATATCGTCCTTGAAAAAGCGAAACGAATGGTTGAATGCGGTCATGATGTAGTAATCTTATTGGATTCTATCACCCGTTTGGCAAGAGCTTATAATACTGTTGCGCCTTCATCTGGAAAGGTATTATCTGGAGGTGTTGAAGCAAATGCATTGCAAAAACCCAAGAAGTTTTTTGGAGCAGCTCGCAAAATTGAAAATGGCGGTTCATTGACAATCATAGCTACCGCATTAATCGATACTGGTTCCAAAATGGATGGAGTCATTTTCGAGGAGTTTAAAGGAACAGGAAATATGGAGTTACAGCTCGATAGAAACCTTTCCAACAAACGTCTTTATCCTTCTATTGATCTTACTAAATCAAGTACCAGAAGGGAAGACCTCTTACTCGATGATGGCATTATTCAGAGAATGTTTGTGCTCAGAAATCATTTGGCGGATATGAAACCTGAAGAGGCTATTGATTTTGTTAAAAAACACATGGTTGGCACTACCACGAATGATGAATTCCTGGTTTCGATGAATAGCAGGTAAATAGGTCTTTCATCTCGACTCACTTTCAAGAACACGTAAGATGAGTTCTTGATCTCTATAAATAGCAAATAGCATACTTGTAGAAGGTTTTGCGAGACGCAAAACCAGAACCGTAAGGTGAATTCTTAATCTCCATGAATAGTTAAAAAAATTGGGTTCTCGTTTGGCGTCCCGCCAAACTTTCAAAGGATTTTAATAAATTTTGGAAAACTGCCCAACATAAAAATAAAAAATAAGCTATCTTTGCAATCCCTTTTTAATTAAGGTATTGAAAATCATTATATTATGAAACGGACATTCCAACCTTCCAGAAGAAAAAGATCCAACAAACATGGATTCAGACACCGTATGAAGAGTAAAAACGGCAGGAAGATTTTGGCAAGAAGAAGAGCCAGAGGCAGATTTAAACTTAGCGTTTCTGACGAAGGAGGCCTGAAATAATTATGTTTCTCCGTCGTGAGCCAACACCTCGATTTTCCAGCAAGGCTCCGGATCAAATCCAAAAAAGAAATTGAATTTCTTGTAGAAACCCGGAATTCCCTGTTCCAGCATCCTTTCTTATTAAAATATCATTTCGAAAGATTAGATGAAGGGCATCTTACCTCCCCGCAGTTTGCTGTAACTGTTCCAAAAAAACATTTTCGCAAAGCACATGTCCGCAATCTTATAAAGAGAAGAATCCGGGAAGCTTATAGATTGAATTGGAGAAATTATTTTCCAGAATCTTCCCATTATAAAGTTTCTTTTCTATTTATTCTCGTAGGTAAAAAAATTCCAGATTACTCTGAATTGGAAAGTGGGATCAAAGAAATTTTTATAAAGTTAGCGAAGATGGATGTTTCGATTTGAGACAAACTATTTTTCCGCTATTTGTTTTCTTTCACGAATTTTAGTACAATCTGTTTGTCATTGACTGTGATTATTCGCATTATATAAAGCCCGGGGAGCAAATTTGAAATATCAATTCTGGATTGAGATTTAGTACTCAATTTATTGTTCCGAACCAACAAGCCCAATGAATTGTATATACAAAATTCATTTATTGGGTTCTTCAAATTTAAAATTGAAACAAATTCATTTGCAGGATTCGGAATAATAACAATATCATCAACTGCATTTTCAATATTTTTAGTCGAAGTAACATTTAGGCTATCCTCATATATCCAAACATTTCCATCGTGAGTTGCCATGAATACTTTGTTTCCATCAACTGCAAGTGAACCTTGTGACAGTCCATCATTTTGTCCTGTGATGCCGGTATTAAATGAAGACCAGTTTATTCCATCGTGGGAAGTGTAGATTCCTATTTGTGTTGCACCATTTGAGCTGCCCGAATGAAAGAACATTTGTCCATTTGTTGTAGTAACAATTTTGGAAACTTGTTGACCTGTTTGAATAAGATAATCTGGTAAACCTTTCAATTCCATTGTCGTCTTTGCCTTCATATCTGCAAATCCTATTTTATTTTTCCAACCGAGTCTCCACATATCTACACCTGACCAGACGAGATTATTATCTTTTGTAAAACCTAAAGCTGCAGCATTTCCACTTATGGATAAAGGCATCATGGGACTGGTTATATCTTTTAGTTGTGGATCATTTTGTTGACATGCAAATAAATCAGCAGGATGCCAACTCATGCCTTCATCATCCGAATAAATAACACCGGCTGTTTCAGTACCGGCATAAATCCTTCCTTTGTTATCAATGTTGATGGAAAAGATTGCCGAATTCAAATCTGAACCATTCAACAATGAGGGATAATAACATGGATGATTTGCTTGGACTAATCTAGTGTCATCAATTACTTCAAATGTTTTTCCGTCATCTGTAGATTTATAAATGTATGCCCAACGCGTACCAACATAGATGGTTCCATTTTTTGAAGTTGCAACGCAATGGCCGCCTAAGCTTGGTACAATTGGTGATTTAGCAGTATCCCAGCTTGAAGTTTGGTTGTTAAATACGAATAACCATGGCTGTGTCATGTCCGTGCGATAGATGCCTGCAATGGCTTCGCTGTTTTTGTTATATCCAAGTGCAACAATATTATTTTGAATAGTTGATGGTCTTGGTATTTGAGGCAATGCCGTAAAGCTTCCTGTTGTCTGCTGTGTATTGGATTTATAAATATATCCGAAATTGATTCCTGTCCCTAAGAGTGTGTAAAAAATATCATGATTGGGTGCAACTGCCATCCGTGGATAAACACCTGATGGCAATCCACTTGCCCAGAGTTTCCAGCTTGGTGTTTGTGAAGAAACAGTATTAATTACGATAATAAAAATAATTATTGCAAAAATCAAAGAACTCATTTTTTTCATCTGAAATATCATTTTGCTACATATACGATCATATAAAGTTAAAGGTTTCATTTTACTGAATTTACATCAGTTTATATCAAACTTCGATGAAATAAGTAGATAACATTATTTAGTTTTAAAAATATGAATTGATATTTGATATATCAAGAAACAAGTGTTGCACTTACTTTTATTTTATCTACCATAGTATATAACCAGTTTTTTTCCATCAATCGGTTATCTGATTTTATGGAAATTAACCAGTTTTCTTTTTCTGCCTTATTTAATTGTCGGGTTGAAAACAATCGATTGGCTGTTTGTAAAAAATTGGAATAATACTCCCGGTGATATCCAAGTTTCTTAGATCGCTTAATCAAATTTTTAGTAGCCTGAATTTGATTATGCATCAAATCCTGTTCGTGAATTTCATAATAAATTTTTATCATCTCAACTCGAGCATTCAATTCGATTAGTGGATCTTTGAACACGGAAGTATTGAGTAGATAAAGTGCCTTGGCATATTCTCGCTGTTCTTTATATATTTTAGCCAAGTTGAATTGATATATGGTATTGCGATCATCTGACTTCACAAGACTTTTATATTCTTCTAGCAATCGAATAGCCAAATCCAAATCATTCATTCGTATGCAAAGTGCAATTATATTCTTATAGGTCAAAGAACTCATTACTCCATAATCCAATAGCCAACCATGTTTAACACAATGCTGATATAATTCCAATGTCTTTTGAAAATAAGAGGTATGATTCTGATTTATTTTACGAATGCAATAATTCAAAGCTGTAAGATAAATCTGACGTCCGCGCTCAAAATCAAAATCACTATCAAACTGTCTGATCATTTTCAAATACTCTTCAAAAAAATGATCTTCACTTGGAAGTTGAAACATTTTCAATGCAAGCAAATAAATTTTCAACTCCGGAAAACGATCCCAATTCAAGTCTTCTGCATATTTCACCCAGGATAGCAACATTGGGTATTCATTACTGGTATCACTAATAGCTTCATGAGACAATTGTTCGAGATATATCCTCAATCGCTTGATCATTGCTGAAACTTCAAGTGTTTCAGAACTCTCTTTAAAATCGAAATTACTGAACCTGTTTTTAAATGATTTATAAGTGAGTAACTCCATATCAAGCCTGCTATGGTAATCATAAATATCTGGGTTCCAGTTTTTCTTCCCCTGAAACTGTTCTTTCAATCCTGATGCTTGATTTTCAAAAAGATTAATCAGTTTGGATTTTCTAAGAAATCGAATGAATGACAATTCTTTTTCCATTGTTAATCCTTGTTGTTCTTCTGTATATATGAAATTTTTAAGTTGTTTTAATAATTCGGAAAATAGCAGTCTAAGTTTAACATCTGTAAAGTTTTCATTTGGATATAAAAAACCAAATAATTCAGGTTTGAGGTGTTGTATTTCTTTGTCTTTTAAGGAATCTATTTTTTCAATTGCGTTCACCAATTTAATGTTGCTATTGAAATAAGTAGAGCTGAGATATTTAATAAAAGCTTGTTTTTGTCGCTTGTTCAATGTTAAATACAACTCTATAAATTGAGGGTTTTTCATAATATCTAATACATAAATTTACACTATAAATATGATAATCAAACAGTTACATTGTATTATGCAAATAAATAAGTCTACAAATTACAATTTTTTTATTTCCTACCTGAGTTTAGATAGGATACATTTGTTCGGTGATATAATTGGCCAAAAGCATGAAAAGATTTATCAGACAAAGTGTTTTAGCCATGGTAATCCCGATTTGCGCATTAACAGGAATTCATTCTGTTATCGCTCAAAATGCAGTTACCATGTATTTAATCGACAAGGGATGGTCGGGCGATACCAATTATATCGAATTGAGATGCAGCGGCTTTCAATATATTTCCTCCATGCATTTCACTATCCGGGAACAAGGTCTAAAAGCTAATTTCCATTCTATCGATCAGGTAAACATTCCCAATTTTCAAGCTATAACCAATTACGTTTCTTTTGGGGATGGGTTACAAATTGCCTGGGATTCTCCTATCATAGGATACCACAGTCCGGATGGACAAGCCATTTTTAGAATGAAATGGATTTCAAATCAAAGTTTCAATCCATGTTTTGAAATCACTAATTCTCCAAGCTTAAATTATCCAAGGACTATTAAATTCAGGGATTTTTTATTTGATTCTTCTGCTATCATTAGTCATACTTCCTGTGAATCGTTGATTGCCATTCCAAGTTTCTTCAATGCTTATATTGATGCTAACCTCAATTGTAATTACGATCAGGAACAACTATTCACTACATATACCATCATTGACAGCTTCAATCAAAACATTCATATTTACAAAAACCCTCAATCATTAATTTATGGAAAAGCGGATTACGGAAGACATCATTTTATAATAATCCCGGAGTACCCAGTCTGGACCTCCTGCAATAAGGAACAGATAATCGATATTGATTCAAGCACCAAAGTTATCAATCTCGATTATGGCATCCAGACTTTGGTCTCCTGTCCACAATTAGTTGTAGAAATTCATTCTCCTGTTGTGAGGCGTTGTGTGGATTTCAAATACTTTATCAATTATTCCAATAGTGGAACGATTGCAGAAGACTCGGCAAAAGTCCTGATCAAACTGGATCCATTTATGCGTTTTATTGCTTCAAGCATTCCGGCTGCAAAGATTCAATTACCTTTTGTTGAATTTAACCTGGGAAGGCTTGATGTTTTTCAAAAAGGTGAATTCAATATTACCGTCAATATTGATTGTAATTCTACAATAGTAGGTCAAACGCATTGTGTGACTGCACAAATGCTTCCACACTATGATTGTTTTAAATCTGGATTGTGGTCGGGCGCAAGTATTAAGCTTGATGCCAGTTGTGACACAGGTAAAGTAAAATTCCGCATTCAGAATGCAAGCGGAGAAAATATGCAGGATCCAATACAGTATTGGATTGTGGAAGATGATATCATGCCAGGATTAAAAAAAGATATCAAACTTAATGCCGGTCAATTTACCGATCTGGAATATCCTGCTAATGGAAAAAGCTATCGAATACTTGCAGATCAGGTAAAAAATCATCCAGGCCATTCCCATCCGACGGTAGCTTTAGAAGCATGTGGTAAAGACAATTTCGGAAATTTCAGTACAGGATTTCTATTGATGTTTGCGGAAGATGAAGAAGATCCTGATATCGCAATAGATTGTCAGGCCTCAAGGGGTTCATTTGATCCTAATGACAAAATAGGACTACCATTAGGATATAGTGCTGAACGATTTATTGAACCACAACGAACTATTGAATATAAGATCAGATTTCAGAATACCGGAAATGACACCGCCTTTAAGGTGATTATTGTGGATACATTGAGTGAATGGATGAATCTCAAGACTCTCACTGTTTTGGGTGCATCACATGAATTTAGTTTCAGTTTGGTAGATCGGGTACTAAGCTTCCGCTTTGACCCGATTTACCTTCCTTACCAATCGGTTGATGATAATGGATCAAATGGTCATGTGATTTATTCCATACAACCTAAAGCAGAAACACCTTTGAAAACTGTCATTCAAAATGATGCCGATATCTTTTTCGATTTTAATCTACCAATAAGAACTAATACAACGACACATACACTGGCCACAGATTTTATTATTGTTTCCGTGGAACCAGCCGATCCTGACGACATGACTGTGAACATTTATCCAAATCCAGGGACAGACTTTCTGATAATTGAATCTGATAGGATGTCCATGGAAAAGGATTTGGTGATCTATGATGCATATGGCCATATGGTCATATCACAAAAACTGAATGGTAGGATTTGTAAAGTCGCTTTGCACAATGCGCTTTCTCCTGGTGTATACTATTTACATCTGAGAGATTTACAAAATCATACATACAGTTCAAAAATTGTAGTAGGCACTAAAGACTAATGGACAGCAAAGAACGCTTGGGCTGATCCGGTTGACCTTGTGACGAGGAATGAAACCAAAATCCCGGTATTTCTGAGAAGGAATATCGGGATTCATTTGAAGAAAAAAGGCTATAGGCTGTAGGCTTTTAGGCTGTAGGTTTTAATATTTAAATCAACAGTTTGAGTAAATTTCAATTCTACCGACCATTCAATACAGACTATATCTGTTCAGCATTGCGTAAGAATATTTACCTACAGACTTGTCTTTATAATTCGATTTGTTTTACTATGGGAATTCCTAATATTGTGAACGAAACCGGCACTTCCAGCAAAGGCCGGTTTTTTTAATAGTGCTTGCTTGCCGCAGGCAGGGATTACATAGAAGCGCACAGATGAACGCGGAAATTTTCACAAATTTATGAACTTGATTTTGATTAATAAAAAGTGGAATGCGGGATATTTAAAATTTGGGGAGGAGAAAAGGGGTCAACTTAAAAAGTTGGGGATTATGAGTATATTGATTATTACTAATCAGGAAAAACGTTCGAAATACAGTGCGTGGCGAGTATTTTCCGCTGTTGCTATAAAGGAGATTCTTTTATCAAATGAATCTGCATTTAACTATGATAATTTGAAGCCAAAAACTCTAGTAGGAAAATAGGAGCTGAAGCTTTGTGAGAAGGCCAGAGCACCTTATTTCTCCCGCTAGCGGGATTTTTGGTTCTTTTATGCGACTGCAAAAGAACGAAAGATTCTTGATCACTATACTCACCATTGATAGAAGTAAATTTTTTTGAAAATTCAAAATCTAATTCAATAAGATTTAATATTGAAGACATTTTATTGTTGGTCCCCAACTTTTAATGTGACCCGAGAAAAGAAATAAAAATAAAATTACCCACTCGTTTTATATTTTTGAAGAAATTTCATTTTTTTAATTATACCAACTAAAAACTTGTTGTAATTTAAAATATGATTTTCTAATTACCAATTAATCCAATCCAAAATTTGCTCGCACATTGGAGATTCATCGGCGGGAACTACACCATTCCAAAATCCATTTTCGTCAATCATGAATTTCTGAAAATTCCACTTGACTGGAGCATCCTGTGTTCCATTTTCTGCCTTTGTAGTGAGCCATTTATACAAGGGATCTATTTGTTCGCCTTTCACTGAGATCTTCTCCATCATTGGGAAAGTGACACCGTAATTTTTTGTACAGAAGGCTTTTATTTCTGAATTGCTACCGGGTTCTTGTGCACCAAAATCATTGGAAGGAAATCCAATGATAGTAAATTTATCACCTCCATATTTTTTGTACAACTCTTCCAAGTCATTATACTGCGGCGTATTGCCACATTCTGAAGCGGTATTGACAATTAATACTTTTTTACCTTTCAAGCTACTGAAATCAAAAACAGAACCGTCAATCGTATTGGCTTTAAAATCGTATAGCGTCTTCATCGTTTTATTTTGCGAAAATGTAGTAAGCCCAATAACTAGGGCTAATAATATAATTATCATTTTTTTCATTGTATAAAGGTAATTAATAAATCAGTTTATAACACAAATGAACTTCTTAATTGCAATTATTTTAAACTCTGAAGATAATTTAAATTTAAATGTAAATTAATTTTATTAATTTTGACTTGTTTGGTATCATTAGGCGATCAACGATTTTAATTTATTTGAACAGTATGAGACAAAATTACTTTATACCATTTATAGTTTTGATGTTTGCATTTATTCCGAGGAGCAATTCGCAAATTGAAAGCAATACAGAAGTCACGGTATATAATAAATCACCTAAGCAGATTTATAATTTTCTGACCACACTTACTCCGGAAAAATACCTGCTCTGGCATACTGAACACAAGGAATTTAAAGCGATAAAAACAACACCCGATATTTTGGGAAGCATTTTCTATTTTAATGATTTGATAAATGGAGAACAGGTAGAAAATAGTTGGACGGTTGTTCTAGTGGAACAAGACAAGAAGTTGACTATGAAATCAAGTAAATTTTCGGTAAGTATGATTATTCAGATAGAATTAACTGCGATCGGAAATAATACACTTGTGAAACATCAATTAAAAGTTGGAAAAAGTATGACGGGATGGCTGGTAAAATTATTTTTTACGGACAAAATGATTAAAGATTTACAAAGACACGTCAAAGAAGAATTTACTAATTTGGAATGGATAATACCATAAGTCTTTTCATTGAAAATTGAGTATTGCATATTTCAATTATTAAATTCTCAATGATCAATTTATAATGTTCAGAATGAGCATATAATTAATTAGTTATTTAATTTTATTTTTTTAAGGAATAATCTATTTTCCAATGCACTTTATTTCATTTTTATTTGTATCATTGTAAAAAATTAATTCTTATGTCTTGCAACATATTCTATATATTTTCATTTTTTGTAATTATTAATTTTAATCCATCCACGGCACAAAGCATATTACATGTTGGACCGGGACAGACGTATTCGAATCCTGCTCAAGCTGCTGCTGTTGCAATGCCTGGGGATACTATCCTCCTTCATCCAGCAACATATTCTGGTCCTTACTTTATAACTAATTTAAAAGGTACACCAAAAGCATGGATTACCTTTAAGGGAATTAACAGGGACCAGGTAATCTTTCAAGGTGGATCGGAAGCATTACATTTCACAGATCCTGTATACGTGTATGTTTCCAATTTAACGATCACCGGTCAAACTGGAAATGGAATGAACATCGATGATGGTGGCACGTTTGCGACTCCTGCAAAACATATGATCATCGATAATTGTGTATTTCATGATATGGCAGCGTCAGGAAATAATGATATGTTGAAACTTTCCGGTCTTGATTCATTTACCGTTTCCAATTGTCGTTTTGAAAATGGTTCTGCAGGTGGAAGTGGCATTGACATGGTAGGATGTCATTACGGATTATTTATAAAAAATCGATTTATTAATCAGGG
>JAYVIT010000319.1:0-16451 GCA_043769965.1 Saprospiraceae bacterium | reverse complement strand
CTATTTGATTGACACTGTAAGGAATGGTGTTCAATTTACTTTGTTTAAAAATATCATCAGCCATAGTCCATTTAGTATGTCTGAATGGTCTAAATTCTTGCACTTGTCGGAGCGTACCATGCAACGCTATAAAAAAGAAAAGAAAACCTTTGATGCTTTACAATCAGAAAAAATACTTCAGATCACGCTACTGTACAAACGTGGTATTGAAGTCTTCGGCAGCCCGGAAAAATTTAATTCATGGTTGGACACAAAAAGTATTGTCCTTGGCAATACCTTACCAAAGAATCTTTTAGATAATTCTTTCGGCATTCAATTGTTGGAAGAAGAATTAACTCGCATTGAGTATGGTATTCTTGCATGATTGTTTTCAGACTTTGTAAGAAAATGTATTCTTCTGATTTATCAGGAAAAGGAGCAGAAGTCTGTGGAGGCCGATGGAACAGTAAAGGAACTCCAATGCTTTATACCAGTGCCTCACGCGCATTAGCAGTAACTGAAATTGCAGTTCATACTCCATTGGGCAATATTCCTGAGGACTATTTTATAATAAGCTTAGAAATTCCCGAACATTCAATTTTAGAAATATTAGAATCTACACTTGCAATTGATTGGAATAAATTTCCGTATTCCCGTATTACGCAAATAATCGGTGATCAATTTATTGATGTTAATAAATTTCTAATTATGAAAGTACCTTCAGCTGTAGTAACTGGAGATTACAATTATTTAGTAAATCCTAAACAAAAAGATTTTCATCAAGTCATAATATTAAATAGAGATGAGTTTGAATTTGATAGGAGGTTATTCAAAAAAATAAATATTTGACTTTCAATTAAAGCTATTACTTTTTACTAATTAACCAGTCTCTTTGACTTATTTGTTTGGCTTGAGTGGATTATCGTTTTAATTAAATCAATCCTCTTTTATTCATTTTCCAACCATTTGTAATAATTCATATTATTTATCAAATTAAAGTTTGCTTCCGAATAGGCTTTCTGAAAGGCAGCAGGAATTTTAAAATTTTCTTGCTTCCATTTACATTCAAAAGCAGTAAGGTTTAGTGATTCTCTCTCAATCAAATCAATTTCTTGTCCATCATAGGTTTTCCAAAAAAAGCTTTCTACATTTTTTTGATTGTAAGAATTGTACTTCAACCGTTCCGAAAGAAAATATTGCTCCCACAATGCTCCTACATCTGTTCGAATACTTAATGGTCTGAAATCATTGATGATTGCATTGCGGATCCCATTGTCGAGAAAATAAACTTTTTTGGATTTGGATAATTCCTTCCTGAGATTATTACTGTATGTACCTAAACGATAGACAACAAAAACTTTTTCCAATAAATCAATATAATTATCCACAGTATTTTTACTGAGATTTAACTGTCTTGCCAATTCCGGTAAAGAAATTTCTGATCCTGCTTGATACGACAATAAAGAAAGTAGCTGTTTCAATTTATCTGAGTTGCGTATATTTTCAAATACTAATATATCTTTTAATAAATAAGTATTGACCAGCTCTTTCAAGTAAGTTTCTTTTTTTTGATTGGTATCTATGGAATCTAATTCTGGATAATTGCCATACAATAATTTTTCTTCTAGCTTTTGATTTAATTCCAACATTTTTTGTTTTTGTTTCCATTCCATGTGAGACAATGGATACAGATGATATCTATACATTCTTCCAACTAAGGGTTGCGCCATTTGAGATAAATAAAATGTGCAAGATCCGGTAAGTATAATGTGTAGCGGCTTAATTGTATCAATCATCAACTTCGCCTTCAATGTGATATCTGACAAAAATTGAGCTTCATCAATAAAGAGGTACTTGTATCCGCTCAATAATCTTTTGTAATTGGATATGGACCTTTCATTAAGTAATTTAGCTGTTGTCTCATCTTCCCCTTCAAGCCAAATTGACTGATCCTTGACCTTTAGATAAATGGATCGTAACAATTCGGTTTTGCCAACTCTTCTGGCTCCTAAAACCAAACTCACTTTTTGATCTTGAAGATGGCTTTCTATAATAGACTGAATTGTTCTTTGCAGCATGAATATATAAATTATTCAGCAAATATAGCAATTTAGTCAATACGTTGACCTATTTAATACTAATTTGGTCATTATGTTGACTATTTTAACATTATTTTGTCCATGCATTTTCGTTTCAGTTTAATGTACCAATAGAATGGAATTCAATTTGGACCTTAAAAAAGAATTGAATCAAATTGCGAAACTTTGAAATCAATTGGGCTTTTCCTAGTTTTTCCAGTTAAACTTTAAAAGCCCACCATGTGTTATCTTTGCATTCTATTAATCTCCTATAAATCAAAAGTTTAATGTCTTTGCATAAAGTATATCTGGATAATAATGCTACTACACCTTGCGACCCTCGGGTAGTGGAAGCCATGTTGCCTTATTTTTATGAGCATCCAGGCAATGCTGCCAGCAGAAGCCACCCTTTTGGATGGGAGGCTGAAGAGGCCGTAGATATTGGCAGACAAAAGATTGCAGATCTGATAGGAGCTGATGAAAAAGAGATCATTTTTACTTCAGGAGCAACTGAATCGGACAACCTCGCCATTAAAGGGGTTTATGATATGTATAGCCGGAAAGGTCATCATATAATCACTACAACTACAGAGCATAAAGCGGTATTGGATACCTGCAAAGCCCTTGAAAAGAAAGGAGCTGAAATCACTTATTTGAAAGTGGCTTCAGACGGGTTAATAAATCTTAGTGAACTAGAAGCTGCAATTAGACAAGATACCATACTGGTTTCTATCATGTGGGCCAATAATGAAACCGGAGTAATCCAACCCATGAAAGAAATCGGTGCTATTTGTGCAAAACATGGTGTCCTTTTTATGAGCGATGCCACTCAAGCGGTAGGTAAAATTCCAGTGAATCCACGTGAAAACGGAGTCCATTTAATGGCGTTCAGTGCACATAAAATGTACGGACCAAAAGGTGTAGGTGCTTTATATGTG
The DNA here is from genome assembly GCA_043769965.1 of Saprospiraceae bacterium. Lineage (GTDB taxonomy): Bacteria > Bacteroidota > Bacteroidia > Chitinophagales > Saprospiraceae > Vicinibacter. The sequence goes on along the minus strand of JAYVIT010000319.1, from coordinate 13,456 downwards.
AGTCGTAAAGATCCAAGAGTCAAAGTAACTGCACAAATGGATGGCGGTGGACACGAGCGTGGAATGCGCAGTGGAACTTTAAATGTACCCGGCATTGTTGGCTTGGGCAAAGCTGCTGAAATTGCGAAAGCAGAAATGCATAAAGATGCTGAGCGCCTGAGTAAACTAAGAGATAAATTGGAATCGCGTCTCAAAAGTGAGATGGAAGAAGTTTATATAAATGGAAATACAGAACACCGGATGCCCCACGTCACGAATATGTCATTCAAACACGTGGAAGGAGAAGGATTAATGATGACCTTCAATCAGGACATTGCACTTTCTTCCGGTTCGGCTTGTACTTCTGCATCACTTGAACCAAGTTATGTATTAGTCGCACTTGGACTTGGCGACGATCTTGCACATTCTTCATTGCGTTTTTCTTTAGGAAGATTTACTACAGAAGAAGATATCGATTTTACAATCGAAGCAATTAAGAAAGGGGTAAATCATATGCGGGATCTTTCACCCATCTGGGAAATGTACAAGGAAGGAGTGGATTTGGATAAAGTAGTTTGGTCGGAACATTAAGAAAGTGAAGAGTTGTGAGTTGTAAGTTCTTTAATTTTGTGGTTCAAATTAAATGAACAATTCAACAATTCAACAATTCAACAATTTAGCAATTTAGCAATTTAGCAATTTAATAATTAATATAAAATGGCATATTCAGAAAAAGTATTGGATCATTTTAAGAATCCAAAAAATGTTGGAACCATGGACAAAAATGATTTGTCTGTTGGGACTGGATTGGTAGGTGCTCCGGAATGCGGTGATGTGATGCGATTACAGATCAAAGTGGATTCTGCGTCTGGCAAAATAGAAGATGCAAAATTTAAAACCTTTGGTTGCGGATCTGCAATTGCTTCGTCTTCATTGGCAACGGAATGGTTGAAAGGAAAAACCTTGAATGAAGCGATGACAATTGACAATATGGATATTGTTGAAGAGCTTGCCTTACCACCAGTTAAAATCCATTGTTCTGTATTAGCAGAAGATGCAATCAAATCAGCGATTAAAGATTACAAAGTAAAAAATCATATTGAGTAAATGATTTATATTGCTGACAGTGCGAAAGAAAAAATTGAGCAACTTCGGAAAGAAGCCGGGATTGGTGAAACGCATTTTGTGCGGGTCTCTGTAACCAGCGGTGGTTGCAGTGGGCTAAGTTATAATATGGATTTTGATACAGAGGCACAACCCAATGACCAGGTCTTTGAAGACAAGGGAGAAAAAATTGTCACCGACCTTAAGTCATTTTTATATCTTTTTAATTCTACTCTTGAATTTTCCGGAGGGCTCCAGGGCAAAGGATTTTATTTCAATAATCCGAATGCCTCACGCACCTGCGGTTGTGGAGAAAGTTTTGCGGTTTAAGTTTTAAGTTTCCGGCTTACCATTGACTAAAGTCAATGGTAATTGATATTGTCGACACTAACTTGCAAGAAAATATCAAATTAGTTTACTTCTTCATCATTCCAAATATTTTCAGGTATCCAGGAAGAATCCTTTCTTTTAACTTCATACCTTTAAATCAGATTAATCAATTACTATCTGATTTGAAAGAGTCTAAGATTTCCTTTTACATTCTTGCGATCTATATAGTGCTTATCGGCTTGCAAGAACCTTATCATTTTCCATGGTTCGAAGGAAAAATTCAATGGTCTGATGTTTGGTTTCTCATAATGTTAGGATATGTAATTTTTAACCGAACAACATTACTGCCGATTTTCAAAAATCTCAATCAAGATAAAAGAATACTCTGGTTTCTTTGCTCATGCCTTATCTATATTTCAATAAATGCATTATCTGTTTTCAATTCATATTCGCACTCTGGTCTTTTCGAATTATTGGGAAAATGCTATCTCCTGACTATGTCGATTGTAGTTCTACTTTTATTACTGTCAATGAATACAGAAAGTATACCCAAATCAATTTTTCTACACTTCAATATATTTGGATTCAGTTCGGCAATAATTGGGATTATTGGGTGGACATATAGCATTTTTGGCTTTCACAATGAAACTACCCAGATTTATTTTGACTATCCCTATTTTGGGGATACGCATCGACTTAAAACATTTACGACTACTCCATCGATGTATATTTCGATGATCACGATTTGCATTGTATTTAGTGTAACGAACCACTTCTTTTATGAAAAAAACAAATTTCAGTTATTCAGTTCTATCTTTTTTACTATAAGTGCATTACTGACTTTTACCAAATCATTTCTATTCATAATTGCAGTTTGGTTTATCTTAGTTTCACTAAAGTACTTTAGAAAACCAGTTCTTATTGTTTTTACTTTTTTATGTTTTGTAATTCTGCAAGTTGTACTAACTCATTTTTTAATCATTTCAACAAAACAATCAAACGAAGTTGAATTCATAAATAGCCCATACACTTCAAATGAACTCATGTATTCTACTAAAGATTACTCAGTGGTTGGTTCCGGTTATTATACTTTCAAAAAAACTGCATGGAAATTGTTTCAAGAATTTCCATTAATAGGACTTGGTCCTGGAAATTATAATCAACAAGTAATGAGATTAAAAGAAGAAGGATGTTATCCAAAAAATTTACCAAACTTTGATCCTCATTCAACTTTCCTGGGTGCGCTTGCTGAAACCGGAATGATTGGATTTATTTCTTTGATGCTATTGGGTTTGAGTATACTTTTTTTCTTTTCCAAAATGGAAGTAAAGAGCAATCCATTTTCATTTTCGCTTCTATTGATCTTTTGTATAATGATTGTAGAAGGAATATCAATGGATACAATGAATTTCAGACATTACTGGGTGGTGGTCTCGCTAATTTTATTTCAATATTGGAATATCAATGCGAAAAAAGAAGTAATGCTCCTCGTATAATTCTTTTGAACCATCTAGGCACATAGAACACATAGGTCTTGAATTTCTATGTGAACTATGTGCCTATGTGGTTGGATTTCTTAAAGCTCCAGAGTACCACCATCCAATGCTTGCTTTACTCTTTTAAAATACTTGAGTTTGAAATAATAAACGGTTAACCCATTAAAAATTGAATCGTTTCGTTCTCCGTTGTCGAAAGCATTAATTTCAGATTTAGAATCTTCAAATGATTGCTTCTCCATTGCATTCAATTCATTTTTGAATTTTTCTATAAGTGCAGAATCAGAATTCGTTCTCGCCTCATTCACTTGTTCATGCAGATCCATCATCTCCATTAAAAAATCCTGTGATAACAATGCATGATTTTCCTGAATAGGACCTTTGTTTGTTTCGATGATATACTTTAATCTGCTTAAAGGATCGACCAAAATTTGATATGCCTGATTGTTGAATGCGCTAAGAAATATTTTATCATCCTTATCAGAATTTTGAAAATCAGGATGTAGAGTTCTGCTTTTTTCGTAAAATTTTTTTCTCAACTCATTGAGATCAAGTTGGAACTCTGATTTTATACCGAAATATTCGAAGTAATCCATTGGAAGAATAGGCTGTAGGCTGTAGGCTGTAGGCTGTAGGCTGTAGGCTGTAGGCTGTAGGCTGTAAAAAAAATATTTTGTTCAGAGAAAGTTAAAAATGCAAAAAATATTTATTATTAATGGATAATTAAATTCAACTTAAAGTTAATGCACCTTTCCTACAAGCCAGCGGGCATCCAATTGCCAATTGCCTAATGCTTATTGCTTATTTACTCATTCCTCGGAATACATCCAGGCCATTTGCATAAATCATCAATGCAATTAATAAAAAGAAACCAATCATGGTTGCTTTCTCCACCACTTTATCCGGTACTTTCTTTCCGGTTACTACTTCTATTAATAAGAATACCACATATCCTCCATCCAAAGCTGGAATCGGTAATAAATTCATAAACCCAAGTATGATGGATAGAATCGCCGTCATTCTCCAGAATGCGGTCCAATCCCAGGTTGCAGGAAACATGTTTGTTATTGATGCAAATCCACCCAACGAATCCTTTGCTTTAATGCTTCCCGCAAACATTTGTTTAAATGCTTTCAGCTGACCGGTTAATAAATCCCAACCTGTGGCTACTCCTGCGGGAATGGATTGAAAAAAACCATAGTGCTCCATTTGGACATTTATAAAATGCTGCATAGGTTCATATTGTATTCCAATGAGTCCTTTATCAGTCGTGACGATATCCATTTGAATACTATCCATACCTCTTTTTATTCCCAGCGTAAATGGCGCATTAATTTTTCCTTTGATTCTTTTATTCATCTCATGTTGATAAGATACCGGTTCACCATTTACTGAAATAAACTGATCACCCTCTTTGATTCCTGCAACTTTTGCTGGTCCCTCATTCACTATTCCAACATGTGCGGGAACCCTTATTGTCCAAAGTTCTAATGCCTTAGTTTCTGGTTTTGTAAGTATACCAATGTATTTAGGATCAATATTCACAATTTGTTCCTGACCATCTCTTTTCACATGTATTTTTGAAGTATTATCGAGTACTATTGATTTTATGATTACGGATCTATCAAATTTATCAACAGGTTGCTCACCCACTTTCACAATTAAATCTCCGTCCCGAAATCCCATTTCATAAGCAAGACTGTCCACTGCAATTCCATATTTCATTTCACTTGTCGGCAAATATTCTTTTCCATGAATCCAGATCAGCATAGCAAAAACCAGAAATCCAAAAATAAAATTGACAGTCACTCCGCCGACCATAATTATAAGTCTCTGCCAGGCTGGCTTGGAACGAAACTCCCAGGGTTGTGGCTCTGAACTCAATTGATCCATATCAAAACTTTCATCCACCATTCCGGAGATTTTCACATAACCACCTAATGGTAACCAACCTAATCCATACTCTGTATCGCCAATCTTTTTCTTAAACAAAGTAAACCATGGATTGAAAAACAAATAAAATTTTTCCACCCTGGTCTTAAACCAACGTGCAGTAAAAAAATGTCCGCACTCATGGATGACTACAAGTATTGTAAGACTTAATAATAATTGACAAATCTTTATAACTATTTCCATTCTTATATTTTAAACTAAAAAATTAATTGTTATCCTCTTTTGTTCAGTGTTATCTGTTCTCTGCTATCTATTTGCTATGCTTTACCTCTTCTGCTTTCTTGATTGTAATTTCTCTTCCATTTAGCTTCATGTTCTTTTGACTGCACAGTTTTGCAGCACTAGCCGAATCGGTCATAAAAAAAGAAAAGGTATTTTTCATATCAATATCCCTGATTGCTCTTCCGCTCACTTTTGTATTTTTAAAAATGACATCTCTTACTTCGTCATACTTTAGATTGTCCTTTCTTCCCAAATTAATAAACAGTCTAATGTTATTGGTTGAAACTTTATTGTCTGTACCCCTGGAAGTCCTCGATGTTCTTGAGCCCCTTGAATTTCTATCATCTCCTCCACGACTTTCAACTGCAGACGACAATTTCCATTTTTCTTCCACGTTGACATCCGGTAAACTCAAATAGCCTTCAGAAAATTTACGGATTTCTGCTTTAAGAATAAGTTCAACCAACTGTTCTTTACTCATCTGCATCAAAGGCCAGACCCATTCATTTTTAATTTTAATTTTCTTTTCATCCGTTTCTGATTCCTTATTCAGTTGTTCAACAAAATTCAGGATTCTGGATTCATAAACTTCTTCAGCTTTAGGAATAAAATATCGCTCGAAGTTCAATTTAGCCATCTTCTCTATTCGATGGAGTTTGTATGCTTCTTTGATATGTAACAGAACAATGGAAAAACCTTTTTGCCCTGCTCTGGCTGTTCTTCCACTTCGGTGTGTATAATTCTCAATATCGTCCGGTAAATGAAAATGGATAATGTGTGTCAGATTTTTTATATCAATTCCTCTAGCAGCGACATCTGTTGCAAATAATACTTTTACCGATTTGAGTCTGAACTTATTCATCACTTTGTCGCGCTGATGTTGTTCGAGGTCACCATGTAGACAATCTACCTGATATCCATCTTTTAATAGAATATCACTCATCAATTGGGTTTCTGCTTTGGTATTGCAAAACACAATTCCATAAAAATCTCTGTGAAAATCAATAATCCGTTTCAATGCCAATACTTTGTCTTTGGCTTGCACAACTGCATATTGGTGTGTGATGTTGGCAGCCATGAGGTTTTTGCGTCCTACAGTAATTTCTTCTGGATTATGTAAAAACCGTCCTGCAATTTCCCGAATGTCCGAAGACATGGTTGCCGAAAACAAACTTGTAATTTTGTTAGAAGGAGTATGGGAAAGGATTGATTCCATATCTTCTCTGAAACCCATGTTGAGCATTTCATCGGCTTCATCAAGAACTACAATTTCAACTTGTTCAATCAGAACTGCTTTTCTATCTATCAGATCCATCAAACGTCCAGGAGTAGCGACAACTATATGAACAGGTCGTCTCAATTCTTTTATCTGCATGGAAATACTGGATCCCCCATAAACTGCAAGGATCCTGACATCTTTCAAGTACTTCGCGTACTTTTTAAGATCAGAAGTAATCTGCATGCACAACTCCCGGGTAGGAGCTATAATCAGCGCTTGCGTAAAATGTTTGGAATAATCAATATTTTGTAAAATGGGAATTCCGAAAGCTGCTGTTTTACCAGTGCCCGTTTGAGCCAAACCGATCATATCTGAAGACTTATTCAGAAGGACGGGAATTACTTTTTGCTGGATCTCAGTGGGATTCGTGAATTCAAGGTCGGTTAATGCCTGTAATATGGCAGAATCGATGCCTAAACTATCAAATTGAATCATAATACATGAAGATATTAAAAAAAGGCGGAATTCAAAAAAATACCTGCCTTGATCGGGCAGGTATTTGTTATTTCATCAAATAATTCTTTTACAAGCTAAAAATGACCTACAGAAGCTGCAATTCTTTTCTTTATGTAAAAAAATGATTGAGCGTCCTGATTAGAATCTCTTGCGAAAACGATCGTTGTCGCGATTTCCTGAAGAAGGACGGAAAGGCCTTTTTTCTTTAGGCGCAGGTGGTCTGGCTTCAGAAACTGAAATTGGTCTTTCTTTAATGGTTTTCTGATCTAGATTTGTTATGGCTTCTTTTGCCTCCTCATCGTTGGGCATTTCAACAAAAGCAAAACCTTTGCTTTTTCCAGACATCTTGTCTGTGATGATTTTAACAGAAGACACTTCGCCAAATTCAGAAAACATGGCTTGGAGCTGGGCTTCCTTAACGGTATAGTCAAGGTTTCCTACATAAAGATTCATTGCAATAAATATTTAGAAATTAATTAAGAAAAGATTTAACGGGTGAGTAAAATTATAGGCTTTCAATATTTTATATAAAAAGAATTTGAGGCAAAGTTATATGAATAATATTGAGAATCAAAGAATTCTAAAAAATATTTTAACATCTACGAATCCCGTCCGAAATCCAAAACCAATACCTGGAATGTTAATATTTAATCAATTGCCAGATTGCGGACCATTACTCAGTACCAAACTTATGCCAAAATACCGAAATGGTTCTTTAATAGCGGTCCGGTCAGGATCGTGAAGTCCTAAATAATTTGCGAGTGAACCCAAACTAAATCCAGACCAAGGCATATAGTAATAAGGTTGTAAGCTTATCTGACAGGAAGAACTTGCCGGAAAATTGATATTTATATAGAATTGAGAACCCCATTGGGATTCATTGGATAAGCTTATTTTATCATTTACACCTGTGTGCCTTTCTTTAATGCTCAACTTGTTGAAATCCAGACTCGTACCTAAATGAATCCAACCACTACCGGTCTCTAAATTTAAGGAATACGATTGCAGACTAATAAACAATTCTTTTGTAAAAACAGAATTATTTATTGGTTCAATACCTTCTGCTTTGGTATCTGCAAAACGGTACTTCCAATTCAAACCAAGGGAAAAAATGGACCAAGATTGCCGAACACCTACCATGACGCCATTCAAATAACTAATATCCTGAAAACCAGAAGTGATCCAGGGATTTTGTGAATGATAATCTTGTAGAAGTTGTTTGGTGTTACTTAGGTCAACGAGCCCTAAACCATATCCAACCTGTAAATTGAATTGGGCCCTTGAGTTAAAAAATAACAGAAGTAGCACGAAAAGTGCAAAAAATCGGGGGGTATACGTTTTCAATACTTTAAAAAAGACCTTTAGACTGCAAACATATTAAAATTTTATTTAATATAATAAAGAATATAGGCTGTAGGTAAGAGTAGAGAATTGTGAATCAACTATTTACATTCAATATAAGGCAGTAATAAATTATAAATTTTAATATAATTTCACTAAATTGTATCCCTATTTAACTACAGCCTACATCCTAAATTTATCCCACAGAATTGCGGGAGCCTACAGCCTACAGCCAAATTTCCAAACTTTTTCATATTTCTATATCTTGCATCAAATTCAAAGTCTCAGACTTACACCGGCATGAAAAATACCCGATTCACAGAAGTTTTGAAATCAAAGGACCTTCTCGCCTACTTCATCTTTTTCTTACTTTCTATTGGTCTTTATTATGAATCCCTCAAATTTGGATATGTTTTGGATGATATCATGGTAAATTCCGAAAACAGCTTTGTCCAAAAAGGATTTGGTGGAATCTGGGAAATTTTATCAAAAGAAAGTTTTACAGGCTATTTCGGAGAACAGAAAGACCTTGTAACTGGAGCGCGTTACAGACCTCTATCCATAGTAAGCTTTGCAATTGAATTTGCGATTTATGGAAACTATCCAAAATATTCACATCTAATCAACATCCTATTGTTTGCATTAACCGGATGTGTATTATTTCAATTTGGCAAATTGATTTTTTTAAATAAAAAATACGCTAATTGGTTTTGGTCGATACCATTTATAGCTGCTTGTCTTTTTATTGCAAATCCAATTCATTCAGAAGCCGTCGCCAATATCAAAGGAAGAGATGAAATTTTATGCCTTCTATTTTCCATTTGCGCAACCAATTCCTGGATACTTTACAATGATACAAAAAAGAAAAAACATATTCTGCTTTCTTGTCTTTGGTATTTACTTGCTTTGTTTTCAAAAGAGAATGCCATCACATTCATTGCGGTCATCCCATTGACAATTGTATTTTTCAGGTCAATCAAATTGTTTCCTGCAATAAAAAATGCTTGGCCTCTGATTTTATGTGCCATCTTTTTCCTATTTGTTCGATCCCAAGTAATTGGATACTTCTTAAGCAGTGGTACTGTTATCACCGATCTGATGAACAATCCATTTGTTGGAATGAATACTTCAGAAAAAATTGCAACTATATTTTATACTATTGGCTGGTATTATAAACTATTGATTTTCCCGCATCCGCTTACTCATGATTACTATCCATATCAAGTACCCAAAGTCAATTTTGACAATATCTGGACAATCATTTCCATTCTAATTACATTAATCTTACTTTATTTTGCATTTCGCATACGCAACCGAAAACCAATTCTTAGTTATTCTATCTTTTATTTTTTCATCACATTTTCCATTGTATCCAATTTTATTTTTCCAGTTGGAACATTTATGAATGAACGGTTTTTATACATGCCGTCATTGAGTTTTAGTTTGGTCTGTGGTTATGGGCTATATGAATTATCCCAATTCCAAAATCAGAAATGGAAAATTGCAAGTTGGATTTTATTTATCTTAATCTTAGCTGCTTATTCATTGCGCACTATTACCAGGGTTCCAGATTGGAAAGACGGATTTACCTTAAATTTAGCAGCGGTAAAAGTTTCGAAGAATAGTGCACGCATCAATCTATTCACTGGTGTATCTTATTTTCAACGATACCAGGTTGAAATGAATCCGGATAAGAAATATAAAGATTTGCAAACCGCAGAAAATTATATAAATAGAGCATTGGAGATATTTCCAATGTACGAACAGGCTTTGAATATGAAAGCCGGAGTAATTGCAGAATGGCTTAAGAAAGACAATGACATTGCAAAATTTTTAACCAATCTGAAACCCATTATCAAAGCCAAACCCAATCTTGATTTTGTAACTAAATACATGGAATATCTCACCAAGGATACGGAAAATAATGCAATCATGATTCCATTTCTTAAAGAAGTCGGTTATGATATTTTATATAAGCAAACCCGTAATTATACGTTTGCTTTGCACTTCCTTGGAATGGCTTATAAATTGGATAACAAGGATGCACAGCTCTGCTATTCTATAGGAACCGTTTATAAAGATGCTGCAAAGTTTGGCAAATTGAAATACGCTAAGATTAAAGAATACGAGAACAATGCAACTACGTTTTTTAACCAAGCTGCTTCACTAGACCCTAAATATGCAAAATGATGAACTGCTATACAACATAGCGCTAACCAAAATAGACAAAGTAGGTGCAGTCACTGCCAAAACACTGATCAGTTATTGTGGATCGGCCAAAGAGATTTTTAAAGAACATAAATCCAGGCTAATGAAAATTCCACAAGTTGGATCGGCCATTGCCAATGCAACAAAAGATAAAGTCGTGTTTGAAAAAGCTGAAAAAGAAATTGAATTCATTCTAAAAAATGAAGTCAATGTTTTATTCTATCTAGACGACAACTATCCATATCGTTTAAAAAATTATACCGATAGTCCTGTTATTCTTTACTATCAAGGCAATGCAAATCTCAATAAAGAGAAAGTTATTGCCGTGGTTGGAACCCGCCGCATTACTGAATATGGAAAAGATCTGGTTTCACATTTAATCAAGGGAATCGTCGATCAGGATATATTAGTAGTCAGTGGATTAGCATATGGAGTGGATAGCCTGGCTCACAAACTCTGTGTGCACGAACAAATTCATACCGTTGGTGTTTTAGGTCATGGACTAGATCGCATCTACCCCTTGGAAAATAAAAAATTATCTTTACAAATGTTAAAATGCGGAGGATTGTTGACTGAATTTGGAATCGATACCAAACCTGATCGCGAAAATTTTCCAATGAGAAACAGAATCGTGGCAGGCATGAGTGATGCTGTTGTTGTTGTCGAAACAAAACGAGACGGTGGCAGCATGATTACAGCAGAAATTGCAAATAACTACAACAAAGATGTATTTGCCTTTCCGGGAAGAATCAATGATAACTTATCCAGCGGATGCAATTACTTAATCAAAAATCACAAAGCCCAGCTTATTGAAAGCCCGGAAGACCTGATTCTCAATATGAGGTGGGATGTGAGTAATACTAGGAATAAGCAGATTCAGCAAAAGATGTTTATTGATTTAACAGATGAAGAACAATCCATAGTAAAAATTTTACAAAATGGTAATGATGCCCATGTTGATATATTCTATCAAAATTTAGAACTTAGCCCCAGTAAATTGGCAAGTGTGTTATTGCATCTCGAATTCAATGGCGTAATTAAGGCATTACCAGGAAAAAAATATTCACTCATACAATAAATCTTCATGAGATATTTCATTTTTACAATTATTCTTCTTTTTGCTTCATGTTCTACAAGCAAACTGGTGAATGACAATCAGCCATCTGTATCAAATGCAAATACAGTTTCTAAAAATGTCAAAGAGCCAAAAGTAAAAAACATCATCTTCATGATTGGAGATGGCATGGGACTTTCACAAGTAACTGCCGGAATGTTTATGAATGGCAATCAACTCGAATTAGAAAGATGTACTTCTATAGGAATTCAAAAACCATATGCTGCTGATGACCTTATCACGGATTCTGCAGCTGGAGCCACAGCATTCTCTATAGGCAGGAAAACAAATAATGGATATTTAGGACTCGACGCTTTGGGTGTTTCACATACAACAATTATGGAAGATTTATCAAAAAGAGGAATGGCTACAGGATTGATAGTTACATCAACTATTGTTCATGCTACACCAGCTGCTTATTTTGCTCACCAGAAAGATAGAGATAATTACGAAGACATTGCAATGGATTTGGTCAATTCTGACTTTAATCTTTTTATAGGTGGAGGAAAAAAATATTTTGACCGCAGGACAAAAGATACCTTAAATCTTATCACACAATTAAAAAGTAGAGATTATTATGTAACAGATTATTTTGCAAATGATCTGAACGAGATGATTTTTCCGAAAGTAAAAAAATTCTGTTATTTTACTGCTGATGGAGATCCGTTACCTGTTTCAATGGGAAGAACATATTTACCTATTGCTACGATGAAAGGAATACAGTTTTTAAATGAATTGTCGAACAAAGGATTTTTTCTAATGGTCGAAGGATCGCAAATCGATTGGGGCGGCCATGAAAATGATGCTAATTACATTATCACGGAAGTTTTGGATTTTGACAAAGCAATAAAAGCCGCTTTTGACTTTGCAGAAAAAGACCAACATACTTTAGTGGTGATAACTGCTGACCACGAGACCGGAGGTTTTGCAATAAACTCCGGTAAAAAATTCGGTGATTTGAAAACTGGATTCACTACAAAAAAACACAGTGCTGATTTAATTCCAGTATATGCATTCGGTCCAGGTGCGGAACAATTTTCAGGGATCTATGAGAATACGGAGATTTATTTTAAGATGAAGAAATTGATGGAGAGGGAATGACCGCCGACGACCGACGACCTACCGACGACTGACAACCGACCATTGACCACCTGCCTGCCGGCCTTTAGATTTGCATTATGGTATTTTAAATGTGTTATCATATGATGATAAATGATAATATGTTTCTTTTTTGCTTCTTTTTTCTTTGTTTAAAACGTTGAAAAAGTTAATAACTTGATCATGATAAGATAGACATCAGGAGAGTCACATTATGTCTGCCGGTAGGAATTAAATCCTAATGCCTGTTGTAATCCTCTCCTGAATTTTTAAGCGAACTCCAAATAGAAAATTGGGATTAAAAGCCCATTATAAGGTCTTGGATGCGCTTAAAATTGTCTATCTACATTTTCTAATTTTAAACTAAATGCAATGCAATTTAATCACATTTTAGCATTTGATGTTAGCAAGGAAACCTTTGCTGTTCACTTAAGATCATCTAAGGAAACATTGTGGAAAAGTGATGTTAAAAACAACATCTCTGAGGTTAAAAATCTTTTTAATATGCTTAAAAAAGATTTTCGTATAAAATTCAAGGAGTGCTTGGTATGTTTAGAAGCAACTGGACTGTATGGTTTCCATTTATTAAGTTACACAACTTGCGCAGGAATTCCTACATGGGTTGCGCATGCACAAGATATTAAACAATCCCTTGGAATGAAACGAGGTAAATCGGATCCTGTAGATGCTGAGCGAATTGCTGAGTATGCATTTAGATTCCAGGATAAGGCAGTATTGTGGTCGCCACCAAGACAAATCATTAATGAATTAAAAGCTTTGTAACTATTCAGTAGTTAAATTAGCGATATTTATTAATTCTCCGAAAACTTCTTTACCGGATTTAATCGTAGTATCCACAATGGATCTAAGAATAGC
>JAYVIT010000318.1:0-5457 GCA_043769965.1 Saprospiraceae bacterium | reverse complement strand
TTTTCCGAACCTGCATTGACTAATTTGATGGAGATACTATCTCTCTTTTTTAATTTGATTACAGTTGTATCCAATTTATAAATAGTATCAATTCTTTCCTCTTCAATGGAATGTACTTTGCTTTTGACTTTTGGACTTAAGATGATAAATGTGAATCCGGTATCATTCAATAAATTTTCTGTGTAGGATTCTCCATCAGCATTGAGAATATCAAAATCAGAAATTTTTGTTCTGGGAATCTTGGGTTCTGACTTGATCTGATCTAAAGTCTCCCAACTTTCCCTGAATTTGGGATTTAGTTTAAACGAATCGAGATAGGCTTTATACGGTACTTCAATTTCGTTTTTAGTCTGTCTATTACGCAAGCGATAAGCAATAATTTCAACATCAGCTTGTGCTTTTCTTTCCGCTTCCAATTTACCTTTGATATTTACACCATTATAAAATGGTCTAAAATCTATGACCGGTTCATTCCATACGAAATTGCTTAATGAAAATAAAAACAATCCAATCGTACTGAACAAAGTAATTGACATTCTTATAGACGAACTAAACAATTCATGTAATTTTCTCCACCGGATTAAAAACCAAAACGCCGGCACCATTAACACCAAGTCCTTCATAAAAGATACTTTTGGCTCCAATTTTAAAAAATCACCAAAACAACCACAATCTGTTACCCGCATATTACTGGTGACGAATGCGGTCCATTTCGAAAATTCAAAAAAGTTGACGTCTGAAGGAACATAGCCCGTGAGAAACGTAAAACCGGTCAACAGGGTAAAGAATATCATAAGTATTATATACAACCAGGCTGAAAGTTTCCTTTGGTATCCGATAATCAACATGATACCCAATATAATTTCAAAGACTATCATGAATACAGAAAACGACACCGAATAATTTGATAAGAATGGAAATAAAGGAGCTGCGAACTTTAAAAATGATCCATTGCATGTTTCTTCAAATGCTGTGAAATATTGCTCCATTTTATAGGCTGTACCCATTGGATCCACAGCTTTTACAAATCCTGAGAAAATCAATAAGGATCCCACAAAATTTTGCAAAAAACTATCGACATAATTCATAGTGGCATTTTTCCTTCTTGTTAGAAGTGCAGTAAGAAATAAAGCAACAAGTCCAACATATAAAAACAGAGTCAGTATCGTCATAATTTGATTTTAAGAATTGAATTGATAAATTGTTAAATTGTTGAATTGCTATATTGTTGAATTGTTGAATTGTTAAATTGTTTGATTAATTATGATATTGTCTCGTAGATTAATAACCAACACTTTCTTGCTACTTGCCTTCTTGAATTTTTGCCTTCTTTCCACCTCTCTGCTTCTCCGTTTCTCCGTTTTTCCTCTTTTACTCTTTTACTCAACTTTGCAAAATTAGTTTCCAAATTGAATTACTACATACTTTTGTTTAAAAAGGGTAATCAATATTTTGTTAATAGCTTTGTCATTCGATGATTTATACGATTATTTGCATAGTTTGTACCAGCTTGCTTGGTGCCCTGTTTAAATGGTCAGAACATTTGAAGCTTAGATCTGCAGCATTTATTCCAGTAAATTATTTTATATGCTTCCTTATCGGATTTATGCATACGGGGAAGTCCATATTTCTTGAGTTTTCAACAGCTTGGATATCCTATTCAATAGGCCTTGGTTGTCTATTTATCATTGGCTTCAGTTATTTTGCCAGAGCCATACAAAAGGCCGGGCTTCCAATGACCACTTTATTTCAAAAAATGTCCATTCTTCTGACCGTCTCAGTTGCAGTTCTTTTTGGTGACGCCATGAATATATATCAACTTATTGGTTTAATCACAGGTATAACTTCATTCTTCTTTATCCTTGGCATTGACTTTGCAAAATCGTTGAATAAATTTGAATTTTTAGGTTTACTTATTTGCACTTTTGTTATTTCTTCGGCAATTGAAATTATTTTCATTTTTGTAAATAAAACATTTTCATTTTCTTCTGATCTAAAACTTATTTTTCCGAGTTACATTTTTTTAGTTGCTGGTATATTAGGACTTCTTTTTTTCAGCAATATGAAGTCTTCATTTCCCATCACCAAATCTGAATTGCTCTTCGGCATTCTTTTGGGTATACCCAATTTTTACTCTATTTATTTTTTAATGATGGCTTTGAATCACGAAATGAGTGGTTCTGTTTTTTTTCCTGCTTTAAATTGTAGTGTGATATTGGTGTCTACCCTCATAGGAAAGTATGTATTCAAAGAATCATTCAACGATAGGCAACTTATGGGTGTTGCACTTTCTATGATTTCTATTTTTTTAATTTTTTATTTTAAAAAATAACTTGTCGCACACAAAGCAATATACAATAATCGTAAATCCTGTTTTTGCAGAAATCGCCGAAAAAGGAAGTAAATTTATTGCTTATATTTTTCCAGTACAGGATGGACAAGAAATTAAAAACCAAATTCAGAAAATAAAAATACTACATCCTAAGGCACGACATTGGTGCTACGCCTGGCGACTCGGCCAACTTAGCGATTCATTCAAATCATCAGACGATGGTGAACCCTCAGGCACAGCCGGAAAGCCAATACTCAACCAAATTGACAGCGCAAACCTTATTAATACTCTAATCGTTGTCGTACGTTACTTTGGAGGTGCGCTGTTAGGAACTTCCGGCTTAATAAAAGCATATAAAGAAGCTGCAAAAAAATCTATAGAAACGGCAACATTAGTGGCATTCGAACCTACAATAAAATATCTCTTTCAAAGTAACGCTGCAAAAATCCAAACACTTCTAAGTATATTGAAAGAATTTGAAATTCCAATTCATAACTATACAATCGCAGAAGAATCCAGTATCCTTTTTCAACTACCTTTGGATAAGGAAGAAATGTATTTCCGGAAAATCAAATCAAAATTGGAAAAGTTAAATGCAAGTCAAATAGAAAATCCAATGTTGTTTAAAGATTGTACGATAAAAGTTATAAATGATTGATTTAAAAGTAATCGGTTTAACCGGAGGAATAGGTAGCGGCAAAACTACTGTTGCAACTATTTTTGAATTATTGGGTGTGCCCGTTTATAATTCTGACTTCAGAGCCAAAATTTTAATGGAACAAAATCCAGAGATAAAAAAATCATTGACCAACCATTTTGGCGCGGATGTTTATAAGACTGATGGACGATTAAATCGAACCTATTTAAGTGAAATATTATTTAACAATAAAGAAGAATTAAATTGGGTCAATTCCATTGTTCATCCAATTGTGGCGATAGATTTCAATTCATGGAAATCAAGTCAGGTACATCCATTTGTCATTAAAGAATCAGCACTTTTGATAGAAACATTAGGCCGGCAATCTGTAGATAAAATAATTGTAGTTATTGCATCAAAAGATCTTCGAATATCAAGAGTAAAATCACGTGATCAATTAACTGAAGCCGGAATTCTGAAAAGAATGGAAAATCAACTTGATGATGATCATCTTAAAAAACAATCAGATTTTATCATACTAAATCAAGGCGCTCAGAGTGTCATCAGACAAACATTGAAAATCTATAAAGCGCTTACTCTACTGTATAAAAATAGCTATTAGTGCTCTTTCGAATGCTCCCAATATGGTAACTTTGTGTTTTATTAAAATAGTAAGAAATGCAAACCATTGACACCATATCAAGATCTAAATACTTTATCGATTTAGAAGAAAAGTTTGGAGCGCATAACTACCACCCGTTGCCAGTTGTATTAGATAGAGGTGAAGGCGTTTTTCTTTTTGATGTAGACGGAAAATCCTATTACGATTTTCTTTCTGCCTATTCTGCAGTCAATCAGGGCCACTGTCATCCTCGTATTATTTCCACTTTAGTGACGCAATGCCAAAAACTTACACTCACCTCCCGTGCATTTTACAATGATCAACTTGGTGAATATGAAAAATATATTACTAATTTATTTGGGTATGATAAAGTGTTGCCGATGAATACAGGGGCAGAAGGCGTGGAAACTGCAGTAAAACTTTGCAGAAAATGGGCTTATACCCACAAAAGAATTCCACAAAATGAAGCCAAGATCATTGTTTTCGAAGGCAATTTTCATGGAAGGACAATGACAGCTGTTTCTGCATCTACTGATCCAACAAGCTTTGAGGGATTCGGACCTTACTTACCAGGATTTATTAAAATTCCATACAATGATATTCATGCACTTGAAACCACAATATCTCAATCCAATATAGCAGGAATCCTGATTGAACCGATTCAAGGTGAAGCTGGTGTTATTGTACCAAGTGATGAATTTCTTTCAAAAGCATTTGCTCTTTGTAAGAAAAATAATGTGCTGTTTATTGCTGATGAAGTGCAGACCGGATTAGCGAGAACAGGCAAGTGGCTGGCTTGTGATTATGTTTCAATCAAGCCGGATATTCTAATTCTTGGCAAAGCTTTATCCGGCGGGGTGTTACCCATTTCTGCAATATTGACATCAGATGAAATCATGTTATGCATAAAACCGGGAGAACATGGCTCCACCTTCGGAGGTAATCCTCTAGCCGCTGCAGTTGCAAAAACTTCTTTAGATGTCATCGTTGAAGAATCCATGATTGATAATGCATTTGTACAAGGTAATTTATTGAGAAAACGATTGGAAGAAATTCAAAATAGAAATAAAATCATAACCAACATAAGAGGTAAAGGATTACTAAATGCAATAGTCATTGATACCAATGAAGAAAGTGATACAGCCTGGAAAATATGTTTAAGAATGGCGAAAAACGGCATCCTGGCAAAACCCACTCATGGTAACATTATTCGTTTTGCACCTCCACTCACGATCACTGGAGAGCAAATTGATGAATGTTGCTATCTTATTGAAAAATCTTTATAATCGTTTGTATGAATCATGGTTCTTGATCCGATAATATAAGATTAAACCGAACAGAGCATTCAATTCGCTGTTTGAGTTTAAGGTCAAATATTAAAAATTGCTTAGAGTAAAACAGCCGATTGTTATAACCCTGGCTAAAATTAATCCCTAATTTATTAACAACTTTAGCTGGATTTATTTACTTTCGCAGATCTATTAGTCACTCGGTTTCCCATAAAATTTCAAGCTTACTTAGGATACATTTCGAATTTGTGATCGTAATAGTAGACTGATATGGTTTAGACATACTAAGCATCGATTGTATTAAAATAAATATCCATATATAATATTTTGTGTATCTTTAATCAAAATTTTTTAAGTTTATGAGGATCAAACATTTATATCTGATTATCGCATTTTTAGTCTCAAACACTATCGTCCATTCTCAAAGTATGCAAATTCAATTTTGCGGAAAAACCAGTCTGGTAACACCTGCCAAGGATGGTAATGGTAATGACCAAAGGCACAAAGGAGCTTTGCGTTTGGATCTGATTAGAGTTGGGAAGATAGGTCAATCGAGGACTTTGCCCTTTTATTCCCT
>JAYVIT010000317.1:0-13356 GCA_043769965.1 Saprospiraceae bacterium | reverse complement strand
CAACTGCTATTTTAGCTACATTTCCAGATGGATATTATTTGCTAGGTTCATTGTTGATTGCAAGAATATTTAAGTTGAATTATTTTTCGTATTTTCATAATACTTATGTAGAAAACAGACATGGTTTATCAAAATGGTTTGCAACTAAAATACAGAATGGTGTTTTTAAAGAATCAAAAATTATTTTTACGATGAGTGATGGTATGCAGAATTTTTATCAACGGAATTATCCGGAATATTCTGCAAAGTTTAAAGTGCTTCCTCATACTTTTGATAAATATCCTGAACATGAATATTCGGAGAAAATAATTAAGCGAACGGCTCCTTATCATTTAGTCATGATTGGCACCTTCAATGACTCAAATATGGAAGCTACACGTCGATTGTTAGTTTTGATTTCTAAGCATCCTTTACTATATCAAGTGGATATTTACACTTCAACCAATAAGCAAATCTTAAAATACAAATGGGAATTAGATTTAGAATTGATGGGAATTCATCACAAAGGATTTGTCAAACAGGAAGAAGTGAACGTAGTGATTTCAAAGTATGATGCTTGTTTGCTTACGCATGGATTTGCCGGGGGATATAATGAGACAGAATACGAAACGATATTTCCGACAAGGACTATACCTCTTTTACTTTCAAATCGACCAACAATTGTTCATTCTCCTGCGAATTCATTTTTAAATAAATTTATTAATAAATATGATTGTGCTGAACTCGTTTCAGAAAAATCAGATTCAAAATTGTTGGTTGCTCTCGAAAAAGTAACGACTGATCACAATCGAATTCAACAACTTGTTGAAAATGCAAAAAAAGCGAGTGCTTATTTTTATGGGCTGGATGTATATAGAACGCTGATATCGCAGATGAACACTGATTTCGCGGAATAACACCGATCAACTATCGACTGACCTCTCACTAATATCATGCAAGCTGGATCGCAAAGAACTGAGAAGTGACAAGATAAAATAAAGTTCATCTTGAATCCGTGTTCATCCGTGCCATTCATGATTTATTTCCCATTCATCCGCGCCATCCGCGATTTATTCTGCATTCATCCGTGCCATCAGTGTTTTATCTTTGCCAAATCGTAACCAATCAATCCATGGAAGAATCAACCGGCCATCATCCAAAAGCATTGACATTCATTTTTCTGACTGTACTTATTGATGTCACGGGTTTGGGAATTATCATCCCTGTATTGCCTCAGTTAATTCAGCAATTATCAGGTTTAGGATTAAGTGAAGCCAGTCGTCTGGCAGGTTGGATGGGTTCTTCGTTTTCACTTATGTTATTTTTCTTCGCTCCTATTATGGGTGGATTGAGCGATAAATTCGGGAGGAGACCTGTACTGCTTTTTTCATTATTTGGCTTTGGTTTGGATTATGTCTTGCAAGGTTTTGCGCCAACAGTTGCCTGGTTGTTTATTGGCAGAATAGTTGCTGGGATCACAGGATCTTCTTTTTCTACAGCGGCATCTTATATTGCTGATGTTAGTCATCCGGAGAAAAAAGCACAGAATTTTGGGCTCATTGGCGCAGCATTTGGTTTGGGATTTATAATTGGACCGGCGATCGGAGCATTATTGGGACAATATGGATTGAGAGTGCCCTTTTTTGGAGCAGCAGTATTAGCATTTTGCAATTTGGCATTTGGGTACTTTGTTTTACCAGAATCTCTAAAGCGAGAACATAGAAGAAATTTTGATTGGAAACGGGCTAATCCTTTTGGTACTTTAAAAGTACTGACTCAATATCCAATTTTAAAAGGATTTATAATTACACTCTTCCTTGTTTATGTCGCTCATTATTCATTACAAAGTACCTGGTCATTTTATACTATGGAAAAATTCCAATGGGATGCAAAAATGATTGGGATTTCATTATCTGTAGTAGGTATCATGGCAGCAATAGTTCAAGGAGGAATGACGAGGATACTGATTCCGAGATTGGGAAACAGAAATTCCATTTTGTTTGGATTGATATTAGCAATGACTGGTTATCTCGCATTTGCATTTGCCCCAGTAGGTTGGGTAATGTTTGCCATTACTGTACCATTTTCATTTAGTGGACTTGCAGGCCCTGCCATCCAGGGATTGGTGTCAAACCAGGTGCCGAAGAATGCTCAGGGAGAATTGCAAGGAGGCTTAACCGGATTGATGGGAGTTACAGCCATAATCGGTCCATTGCTTATGACGAATTTATTTAGTTATTTTACTAGTAAATCTGCAATTATCTATTTTCCAGGTATATCTTTTTTTGTAGCTTGTATCCTTGTTTTAACAGGAATTTTGTTTGTACTTAAAACTTTATCGCAGATACATTAGGGGTTTAGGCTCCTGCAATTCTACGGGACAAGTTCCGGCGATAGGTTTTAATTAGTTTTAAATTGTAAATTATAATCATGATTATTAGTAGTCATTCAAGATAGATATTATTTTTTCATTCAATGAACAAACCTTTCTATATTTTTTTTTAACAGTGGAACTTGTTCCGCAGAATTGCGGGGGCCTAACTTCTAAATTCAACTTATGAACAAATACTTACTTTTCATTTTAAGCATCATTAGTACATGTGTATTTTCACAACCAGTTGATGATTTTATTCCGTGCCATCATGGTGCACAACATTCTTTTTTAAGATCCCAACCAACCGAACAAGACTTGATAGCGATGCAGAATTCCAATATGCGGAGTGATAGCATTGATATTTTGAATTATGCTATTGATATTGACGTGACCAATTATGCCGGTAAAAGTATTGTTGCAAATACCACTGTAAAATTCAAAACAAAAATGGATCAAATCCAATGGATCACTTTGGATCTGAAAAATCTGCAAATCGATTCGATCTTATATCAAGGAGCACAAGTCGTTTTTAATTATAGTAATGATATCATAACAGCATTCTTTGGAATGACGCTTGCAAAGGATCATGAAGCTGAATTGACAGTTTACTACAGAGGTATACCATCACGTGATCCGGTTTGGGGAGGATTTTATTTTGATGCAGATTATATTTATAACTTGGGTATAGGATTGTCGACTACGCCTCCAAATTTTGGCAAAGTATGGTTCCCATGTTTTGACAATTTTGTGGAGCGAAGTACTTATGATTATTATGTTACGACGACTTTAGATAAAAAAGCATATTGTGTTGGTACTTTTATTTCCGAGGAGATGATTGGGAGTAGTAAAATTAAAAGACATTACAGCATGAAAACTCCTATCACTACTTATCTGTCCAATATAGCTGCAGCAAATTACACTGAGTATAATGATTCGCATCAGGGAATTGCTGCTTCAATTCCCATTCAATTGGTTTCCAAAGCCGCTGATCAAAATGCAATGAAAGCGCAGTTTGCAAAAATCGGTACGGCAATAGATGCTTTTGAATATTGGTATGGTAAGTACAGGTTTGAACGTGTAGGATTTACCACAACAACAGTAGGTGCAATGGAGCATCCGACCAATGTTGCCTATCCCGTGAGCACTCTTGGAGGTACACTTATTCAAAATGAAAAACTTTGGGCACATGAATACGGCCATCATTGGTGGGGTGATATTACAACACTCGATGATGCAAGAGATATGTGGATTAAGGAAGGTACCGCAGAATACAGTTCGCATCTTTTTATTGAGCGAGCCTATGGTCAAAATAGTTTCATCGATGCTGTAAAATCAAATTTATCTTTTATCCTTTTTACTGCTCATAAAAATGATGGTAGTTTTTTGCCTTTATCTCCAATGCCTTATGATCATACTTACGGAACACATACATATCGCAAAGGCGCCGCAATGCTTCATAATATGCGTGGATATCTTGGTGATAGTGGATTCCGGAATATTTGCACGATGGTTTTTGATAGCTTGAATGGAAAATCAATGAATGCTTTTGAATTTCTTGACTTCCTGAATAAGTACAGTGGAAAAGACATGACGTCTTATTTTGATGATTACATATTTAATCCAGGTTATTGCACTTTTTATATTGATTCTTTTAAGGTATTTGATAATTCGGGTCAGCATTATGCTTATATCCAGCTAAAACAAAAATCATATCACGCAGCTCATTTATACAATAATGTTCCACTTACAATTTCGATGTATGATAAGAATCTGGTCAGAATGAAAGTAAAGCAAAATGTGAGTGGTGACTCGCATGGATTTAGTGTATTGCTTCCAATTGATTATTCACCGGAAGTCTTTATCGTCAATGAGGATCAGGATTTAAATTTTGCAAGTTTACAAAGTCACTCCATCATAAATAAAACCGGAGCGCCGGATTTACCTTATACAGGAATGGTTTGTAATGTATCTAAAGTTACAGACAGCAGTTTTGTAAATATAGCTCATCATTTGGTTGCACCAGATGCTCAAAACAAAGCGACTAATATTGATAAAGTATCAACATCACATTTCTGGCAAGTACAAATGATACAATTTGGAGATCTTCAGATAAATGCAAGCATTAATTATGATGCAACTGATTCCTTAAGTATAGATAATGATATTTTTTATAAGTCTCAGGATAGTTTCTTGCTTGTCTATAGAAAAGATTGGACAGAACCATGGAGAGAATATTCCGATTACAATCAACTAAAATTGGGTGCGAAGAAAGGATTTATGCGCATCACAAAATTAATTCCAGGAGATTATGCATTGGCACATGGATATCATCAAACTGTTGCTACACAGAATACAAATTCTATTGATTTTCATTTGTATCCGAATCCTGTAAAGGATTTGTTGCATATCGATTCAGATAGAAATAATCAATTATCAAAATTAGAAATCATCGATAGAGTGGGTCATACCATTTGCAAAATGGAATTCAATAATCAATTGAATGTTTCATTTTTACCAGCTGGAATGTATGTGGTTATTGGATATGACATCAAGGGCAAGGTGATATTGCATGATGGGTTTGTGAAGATGTAGATAGTGAATAGTGAATAGTTTGGAGGGACTATACCCGATGATTAAAAATTTTACCCCCACCTTCGGTCGGCAGGCCCTCAGGGCTCCATTAATGCGGTTTGTTTATTACGATGGGCTTCACCCATCGCTATATAATTATGCCCTTTCAGGACTATAATCTTTTATTCGATTTTAAACAATAATTATAGAGTAAAGGGGAAGTTTAAGGAAATGAGGTTGCAATCAAATTTTCTAGTTTATAAAATGATCAAGCCCTGAAAGGGCGATATTTTATGAAAGATTTCTAATATTAAGAAATCAAAACAAATGTCAAAAATGATCAAGCCCTGAAAGGGCGATATTTTATAGGATAGGGCATCGCCCTATCCTATAATGATTTAGAAATCAAGCCCTGAAGGGGCGTAATTAAAAAGAAACATGTTATTATAATGGAATGATGGTTGTTAACCAACTACAACTTAATTGAAATTCCGGTATTGAGACTTCCGGAAATAAAGCGATCGCCATTTGGTCCAAAACCGATAGTGCCAATCATTTTGCTAATTTCAAACTCTGTGTAAAAACTTAGATTGGATGAAAATCGACGTTGATAACGAATTCCTGCAACCATGTTACTGAATGAATTGATTCCAAAATCGCCGCCATCAAGTATGCCTTGGTTTAGTGGATTCCTGACTCGTGAATTGAGTTCAGAATTATCTAAATCAGCACTCAGGCTTTGTCTGGGAATTATCGTATCTAAAATAAAATTATTTCTAAGTGCAGCGGATAAAGATAAGCCAAGCTTTGATGTCACTGACCATCTTGCGTTCTGTAATAAAGTAAAATGAATCAAGACCGGTATAGTAACAATATGCGAAGTAATCTTTCTAAAATGCAATTTGTAAGATGCTTTATTAATGAGATCAATGAACACATCAGATTGATTTGGTTCATAACTTAGATACTGATATGTCAAACCACTTTCAAGCATATACTTTTTAGTTTGGAAACCAACATTTACTGCGGTTTGAAAACCAGGGCGTAGTTGGGAATATATTTTATCTGAATTCGGTTCGAGGTAAGAAGGAGAAATTACAACATTCATCATCATTCCGGAGTGAACATTCAATACTACAGATTTATGATTTACTGCTGGTTTTAAGACAACAAGTGTTTTAGGCAATTGATGTTTTAAATTGATTGTTGATTCTTCAATAGGGAGTTCATTAATCTTTTTATCAACTGGATTGATAATTATATCCTGTATAGAGTTTTTGATTTCTAAAGAATGTTCTGATGATATTTGCTCTTCATTATTTTTTGATGCCTGGTCATTTGATTCGGTAGCATCGCTATTTATTGTTTTGGCCGCAACTTGATTTGCAATCAGCAGATTATCATTTGAACTTCCTTCAGAAGTAAAATTATTTGGTAATGGATTAATGAATGGAGGCTTGCTTAATTTTTTATGTAATCTGTTTTCATCCAGACTAAAAGAAATATTAATTTTTTTGCGATTAAATCCTTTTTCTTTTGGTTCATTAGTTGTGGTAACCAGTCTAGTCAAATTTTTATCATGTTGATTTGGATCTGTTGATTTATTGTCGATCAGAGACTCAGGCTTCATAGATGTTTCATTGACCTTCGCTATTGCAATGGCTTCCGAGCGTTTTCCAGGCTTGATAATGTGGGTGATACCGATGTTATCAATAGTCCAAAGTAGAAGTAATACCAAACAGGATTCAATTACGCGAGCTGAAATAATTTTGTTTGTTCTTGCAATTTGCCTGTTTCTTTTAGCAAGAAATGATTCCCATTGAATTTGTTGGGAATCTACTTTTAAATCTTCGAATACGTGTTTTATTTTCTGGTCAAACAATAAATCATTTTCAGCATCCTGTATTTGTTGTTGCATGAAATGCCAATCAGGGCTATCCATAGAAGAATAAGCTTCCAGTTTTTCTTTTATTATTTTATCGAAGGGTTGTTCAGATTTTGCCATTTAATAATTCTTTTAATTTAGTTCTGGCTTTGACGAGATTGGAACGTGAAGTGCTTTCGGTGATACCCAGGTGATCTGCAATTTCGCGATGTGAATATCCTTCTATGGCAAACATATTGAATACGGATCTGTAGATGTTTGGAAGTTTTTGCACAGCTTTCATAACTTCTTGTGCAGTGATTGCTTCAATCGGTCCGCTTTTGGAATATGCCATTGTTTTGGCTTCATCAAGGTCCCTAGTAATACGGCGGGATTCTTTGCGGTAAAAATCAATCGCAGTATTGACCATTATTCTTCTGATCCAGGCTTGCAGCAAAGTTCCAGGTTCATAAGATTTAATATTCATAAACACCTTCAAAAATCCTTCATGGAGGATATCGAATGCATCATCAGAGCTATTGGAGTATCTCATGCATACGGCCATCATAATTCTGTAATTGTCCTCATAAATGCGTTGCTGTGCCCAGCTCTGCCGCTCGATACAGGCGAGTATCAATTCTTGTTCTGTAGGCTGTAAGGGTATAGCAATATTCATTTTATAAATTCAAATAAGTTTATAACGGTTGCTTGGGGGAAACGCTGCTTTTGCAGATTGGCTGATAGTAAGGTAAGTCATTTTTCTAAATTTACGGGTACAATTATATAATCAACTGATAATTAATGAATTAATTTTTGATATCCACATAAATACTAAACTCCCTTCCATTACTTTTGTTCTTCAATTTTGATGTTCATTCTGTGAAAAAATTTCAAATTACCGGATTTAAAGATCCGATTCTTGCCGCCCGACTCATTAGCATAGGAATCTATCCAGGCCGGACAATGCGCATCATAAGGAAAGCCTTATTTGGTGGAGCCTATTATATAGAAATAGATGGAAGTCACTATGCATTGAGAGAATCGGAAATGGAATTAATTACGAAGATTGAAATAGGGGAAGCAATAGATGAATAATCGAGTAGGCCTGGTAGGCAATCCAAACAGTGGAAAATCCAGTATTTTCAATATTCTTACTGGTCTAAGGCAGAAGGTAGGCAACTATCCTGGTATTACTGTCGATTCCAAGGTTGGTAAGATTATTCAAAAAGACGGCTCTATCATTCAATTGGTTGATTTTCCAGGAGCATATAGTTTGCATTCCAATACTCATGATGAATTTCTTCTTACCCGTGCATTAATAGATTCCAATGATCCGTATCATCCGGATGCAATTATTTATGTAGCAGATATCCTTTTAATGGAAAAGCAACTTTTGTTGCTTACACAAATTCTCGATCTTGAGTTTCCGGTGATTGTTTGTCTTAGCAATTGCGATCAGGCAGATCAATTATTAGTTGATCAATGGACTTTATTTCTCGAGCAAAAGTTGAAGTGTCCGGTGATTCCAGTAAGTTCAAAATCGCATTTGAATTTGAATTTATTGAAAGAGCGTTTGCAAAGTCTGTTTCAGTTTTCTCATATTTATATTTCCAAAAAAAGTATTTACCAGATTCCGCAAAGCGAAATTGATTCATTAGATGCAAACGAAAATTTTAGAAATTATTACCAACAATTTTTATGGAAACATTATGGAAATAAAATTGATTCTAAAAAAATCCAACATTATTTTGATAAACAACATTCCATTCGATTGCAAATTGAAGAGACACTAACCCGGTGCCGAATTATTGAAGATTGGATTGCAAGTGTAGATATTAAAAAAAGTAGGCATTCAAATGTTGTTACAAAAAAAATAGATTCTATACTAACACAGCCAATACTTGGAGTGAGTTTTTTCATAGTAATCATGTTTTTTATTTTTCAAGCGATATTCTCATGGGCCAGTTATCCAATGAATTTGATTGAATCAGGTTTTGCGACTTTGCAAAATGAACTTGGAAATATTATGCCACAAAGTTGGTTCTCTCAACTTATCATCAAAGGTTTGATTCCGGGTCTGAGCGGTGTCATTGTTTTTATTCCGCAAATTGCGATTTTATTTTTTCTGATCAGTTGGATGGAAGAACTGGGTTATATGGCCAGAGTAGTTTATTTATTCGATCATTTGTTGAAAAAATTCGGATTGAATGGTAGATCATTGATTGGATTGATCAGTGGCGGTGCCTGTGCCATTCCTGCTATCATGTCTACAAGAAACATCAACAATAAACGTGATCGCCTGGTTACCATGTTTGTTATTCCATTGATTCCTTGTTCTGCAAGAATACCTGTTTATACTGCTTTGATTGGTTTTGTAGTGCCATACAAAGTTATTTTTGGTATATTCAATAGTCAGGGGATAGCATTCATGATCTTATATTCATTGGGCATTGTAATGGCGCTAATCACTGCGCTTATGCTTCGTTATTTTTTCAAATCAGATGAATTGAGTATACTGGCTCTACAGCTTCCGGATTACAGGTTGCCACAAATGAAGCAAGTATTGATCGTGGTATATGACAAGGTTAGTGCATTTTTATTTCAGGCGGGCAAAATTATTTTATTGATCAGTATGATTTTATGGTTCATGTCAAGTTTTTCCTGGACAGGAGAATTTGATAAAGTATCAAATGAAGTAAAGAGAGAATCAATAGAACGAGGTTTGAGTAGTGAAGAAGAATCTGCATTATTAGAATCCCGTAAAGTAGAACATTCATTTGCGGGTAAAATCGGTAAAGCTATTGAACCAGCAGTGGCGCCACTTGGATTTGATTGGAAAATAGCCATTGCATTGTTGACTTCATTTGCTGCACGAGAAGTTTTTGTTGGAACGATGTCAACAATATATAGTTTGGGATCCAACGATGATGAAATATTATTGCGGGACCGGATGGCTCTTGAAAAACGAAAAGATGGCAGTCCTTTTTTTGATCGACGTACATCTATGTCACTCATTTTATTTTATGCTTTCGCCATGCAATGTATGAGTACGTTTGCCGTAATGTGGCGTGAAACAAAAAGCAAGAAATGGCCGATTGTTCAATTTGTGTATATGGGGATACTTGCGTATGTGGCATCGTATCTTGCTTATCACTGGTTCTAGCAAAAAATCAATTGAATTTATTGAACTGTGAATAATATTGGCATCTATAATGTTTCGGTGCTCTGCACCTGGTATTGGTCAAATTGTGTTTCTACAAAGTTATCGGCGGCTCCGCCGCATTTTTTATTATTCCGGCATTTTATAAATGCATATTTATCCATAAGTCATTCGGCGTAATCACATTTTCATAATTCTGATTTTATCTAAATTCATAAATTTCAAAAATTTAGCGGCAGAGCCGCCCAAATCATTGTAGAATCATTAATGTATAGATTTTACAGGTGCAGAGCAACGTGACATTAAAAATTATCAATTAGAAATACAAACAGAAAAATGTTCAAGAATTTTACAATTGCCCCTTGCCCATTAGTCTTCCTCCAAGCCGCTTTCGCTCCCGATAGCTATCGGGATTCAATTAAAGCACTGCCGTGCTTTATCCCGCTATGCGGGAATCGTTCAGTCATCTATTGCTTCTTATCCCCACCGGGATTCATCGTTAAATCCGGTTCAACCTTATATACTAAATACTCCGTATCGCCACGCAATGAAATTTTCATATATTTTTGTTTGTAGTGTAGTGTTACTTTTTGTCCGGATTTAGAAGCTAATTCAACCTGATCTGCAACCGTTGAATTTACTACAGAAAAATACCAGACATTATTAGCTTGTGTTACATTATTCGCTGAACCACCAAAAAATCCAAAATTCAATTCCCCTTCATACGTTTTAAAAATATACCCTTTGCGGCTGATTTTTGTAATATATCCGGTACGTGTGCCTTCGCTATAGTTTGCAAATAGGATAAAGCACAAATACGCGAGGCCCATAAGAATTAAGATCCAAAAAAAACGTTTTGTCCATTTCCAAAATTTTTGTCCGGTTGTTTTTAATACCTCTGTTGTACTCATGATCTTTTAAATTTGATGTGAAAATAATAAAATTTCTGAATAAATTGGAGTCCTAATCAAGGCAATTGACAAAAGTCAATTGTAATTGAAATGATAATTTAGGTTGAATCGAACTTAAATCATTAAGAGTCCCGAATTGAACATAGAATTCCAAGCCTGAAAGGCTTTAACAACAATAGTCCCGAGAAAATCGGGATGAAACCCCTGGTTATATCCGACAACATTTTCAAGCCTGAAAGCCTTGAATTTCAATGCTATGAATATAAAGGTATTCTTTTATTGGAAACCCCAAAGAGCCTATATAAGTAGTAATTCAAATGAATACAATTAGCTTTGCGGAAATGAATTCAACCGAATCCACTATCGTCGCTATCGCAACTCCTCCAGGAATTGGTGCATTAGGAATCATCCGCATTTCTGGTACGAGTAGCTTGACTATTGCGGATGAATTGTTTTTAGGAAAAAAAATATCGGATCAACCAAATCATAGTTTGCATTATGGCAAAATAAAAAATCTTCATGGAAAAATTTTGGATGAAGCGGTCTTGTCAATTTTCCGTGCACCACATTCTTATACAGGTGAAGATGTGATTGAAATTTCTTGTCATGGTTCGCAATATATTTTACATGAAGTGTTGAATGCAATTTTAGAATGCGGTGCAAGTCTTGCAAAACCTGGTGAATTTACATTGAGGGCATTTTTAAATGGAAAAATGGATTTATCGCAGGCGGAAGCGGTTGCAGATTTGATAGCATCAGAAACAGAAACTGCACATGCCTTAGCAATCAGTCAGTTGAAAGGAGGGATCAAAACAGAGATCGGAGAGTTGAGATCGGAGATGTTGGATTTTATAAGTCTGATTGAATTGGAATTAGATTTTAGTGAAGAGGATGTTGAATTTGCAGATCGAAGTAAATTAAAAATTCTGCTTCAAAAAATTCATCAAGAAATTACAATCCTCAAAAATAGTTTTGCATTGGGTAATGCAGTAAAGAATGGAATCAATACGGTAATTGCAGGAAAACCAAATGCTGGTAAATCTACTTTGTTGAATGCATTGTTGAATGAAGAACGCGCATTGGTTTCTGAAATTGCAGGAACGACACGTGATACTATCGAAGAAAAACTCAACATCAATGGAATTGCATTTCGATTTATCGATACAGCCGGTATCCGCGAAGCAAAAGATACTATCGAAGCAATGGGTGTAGAGCGTACGATGGAAAAAATCAGGGAGTCAATGATCCTGGTTTATGTTTTAGATGTGACTACAACATCAAAAGAAGAATTATGGAATGATATCGCATCGCTGGTTGCAACAGATCAAAAATTTCTGATCGTTGCAAACAAAATGGATTTGAATCCGCATATTGATTATCACGATTTCATAAATCCACAAATCCAAAAGGAACAACTCATTCCTTGTTCCGCAAAAAACAAAATGAACATCGACTACTTAAAAGATCAATTGTATCAACTTGCAATCGGCGATCAAAACCTGCCTGGCAGGCAGGCAGGAATGAATTCCGATAATGTTGTCGTAAATGCAAGACACCTCGATGCACTGAACCGAGCAGATCAAAATATAACTGAAGCACTTCAAGGCCTGCAATCCAATTTGCAAACTGATTTGCTTGCGCAAAATATTCGTCTTGCGATTTATAGTTTATCTGAGATCAGTGGCGAGATAACGAATGATGAGATACTTGGGAATATATTTGGGAAGTTTTGTGTGGGAAAGTAGGTATCCCAAAGAAATCCAGTAATAAACATACAATAAATATCACTAAATCAATGCATTATGATCTTATTTCTAGTAAAATGTTCATTGATTTTTATGGTTATAAGCTGCTTATTTATGAAACATTTGTACCTTTATTGTACCTTTGAGATTTAAAGGTACAAAAATAGGACTTTGTCCTTTTTATTTTGCACTTAATTGCGCTAAAAGTTACTTAAAGCTTTTAAAATTGCTTGAATGAGTTCTAATATCAAGGTACAAAGGATCTGTCAGCATTGTGATAAGGAGTTTATAGCCAGGACCACTGTAACTCAATATTGCGGTGATGCTTGCGCTAAGGCTGCCTATAAAGTAAGAGGTAGAAAGCTGAAGGTGGAGAGAAGCAATGAGGAAACCCAGCAAATCAAAATCAAGCCATTTGAGGATCTGAAATCTAAAGAGTTTCTAAAAGTCAAAGAAGTAGCTAAATTGCTGAACTGTTCAGTTCGGTCAGTTTATTATAACATAGAAAGTGGTAACATTAGGGCAGTAAATCTTGGTCAAAGGATTACAAGAGTTAAGCGGTCAGAGATTGACAAGCTGTTTGAGCAATCGAAATCCATGATTGAACAATCACAAATTAATCCAGAACATGTGAAATACGAAATCGCCGATTGTTATAATCTGGTTGAAGTACAGCTCAAATATGGAATTTCGGATTCAGCATTAAGGCAATTGATAAAGCGGAATCATATTCCTAAAATAAAAGAAGGTTG
>JAYVIT010000316.1:0-6756 GCA_043769965.1 Saprospiraceae bacterium | reverse complement strand
GGGATCCCTACGGAGCTTGATTGTCCCGTAGGGATCCCTACGGGATTAAATTGTTGGGGCTGGGTAAGTCAGATTAGAACCCATACATCGAATCTATTTTTCGTCCAAATGATCAAATGGTATTGAAATCATTTTATCTTAAAAGCCTGCATCTTCTCATTGTTATTTGCGGCTATGATAATCGATTTATCATCTTTATCTTTTACAATTCTGATTTCCCTCACATCATGATACATCTTTAAACCGGATACTGCATTTGTCAGAGAAACAAAATTTCCATTTCCTACATTTAAAAGAATTTGCCCAACGCTTGCATCACTTCGTGCGGTCTCGACTTCCCTGTTGTAATAGTTTCCTGCCAATAAGATGTCTTTTTGACCATCTCCATTAAAATCATAAAATGCTATACTTTGCACCGTAGAAATTTGAGCTTCCATCGGAAGATTCATTTGTACTAATCTGCCTTTGCCATTGTTTAATAAAACCATGCTATGA
Source organism: Saprospiraceae bacterium (assembly GCA_043769965.1). GTDB lineage: Bacteria > Bacteroidota > Bacteroidia > Chitinophagales > Saprospiraceae > Vicinibacter. The sequence continues at coordinate 6,261 of JAYVIT010000316.1, read as the reverse complement.
AATTCCGTTGCAATTTTTTTGGTGGTTCCATCCATTTTTCCTTCAAGGATTTCTTCTAATGAAGCTTTGGCGAATTGATCATAGGTTTTAAATTTATCTGATACAAAAGGCATTTGCTCAGAAGAACATTGACGTCCTCTCACCGGAAATAATTTACCATCAGGACTTCTCGAAGCTAAATAGGTATCCCAACTTCCATTGCCATCAAAGTCATTGAGAAAAACATTAAACGGCTTTTGTTTGCTTGCTTTAAATTTTAAATTCAATCCCAAATTACCAAGTACGAGATCTTCAAAACCATCACCGTTCAAATCACATTTTTGAATAGAATTCCACCATCCAAACAAACTATCCGTTTTGTATTGTGATGAAACTTCTTCAAAATGACCTTTATCATTATGGAAAATGCGAACAGGCGCCCATTCACCGACGATAACTAAATCTTCATCTTTGTCCTTGTCGAGATCAATCCAACATGCATCAGTCACGCATTCGAATTTTTTGGACAAAGTAGGAATGTGATCGTTGGTTTTATCTTCAAAGTTTCCTTTATTATTTATTAATAAAGCACTTCGTTCTGACAATCCATATTTACCTGGAATCAACCGTCCACATACTAACAAATCCAGATCGCCATCATTGTCAATATCAGATGCACGTACTACCGACTTACTAAAATTGAGTTGTGGAATTTTGTTTGTTGCATCTGTAAAAATCCCTTTACCATTATTCAAATACAAATGATCACCATACAAATTTGATCCTTCTGTAAATTCATTACTGCCACTTGCAGTATAAATATCCAAATCACCGTCTTTATCTGAATCAAAAAACAGAACATCCAAAATTTCACTTGCTTTGTACTTTGACCAGGGTTGTGATACAGACGGACTAAATTTTCCAGATTGATTTTGCATTAATAGTTTTCCTGAGTTTCCGGCAGAATTGCCAAGAAACAAATCATCCAAACCATCGCCATTCAAATCACCGGACTCTAATGCCGGACCCAAGGTGGATAGTTTATAAGGTATTAAAACTTCCTTTTTAAAATCGTCATACTCGTTTTCCACATGTCCAATATTATCAAAACATTCTTTACTTACTTCATCAGTAAGTATAAAAGGAACAACCTGAAATATCTGTTCCTTCATAGTAGTGGTTGCATCTTTTTCCTGAATGGTGATTTCAGAATTCGCCTTAATATTATCTACCCTGAGGTATTTTCCACCTGGCCATCTTACAAAAATGGAATCTACTTTTTGAATTTCACCTAAACCAAAATGCAAAATAGGTTCTGAACACGACATGAATCCTCTGGCATTGACCATCTCAGCCATTTGCACTTTTCGTTCGCCATATGTAATGAGAACACGTGCACCAAAAGATTTTAAATTTTTATCCAAACCTTTCAATTTTATTCTTAAATAATTTCCGGTTTTATTTTGTACAGCCTGGTTTTGATATACAAAAGCTTCCTGATTCATATTGTTGACAATCAAATCTACATCGCCATCATTATCCAGATCAGCATAAGAAGCACCTTGCGAAAACGATTTTTCAGTAAGACCCCACTTAGTTGCAACATTTGAAAAATGCAATTGTCCGTCATTTTGATACATATAATGTTGCAGTGGAACAGATGATGCGTTCTCCATGATTTTAAGATTGGAAATCTTTTTTTCGTCAAAAGCTTTGAATGCGTAAGTAATAAAATCACGGTTTCGAATGTCTTTCAATATTCCATTCGTAATAAATAAATCTTTGTAACTGTCATTATCAAAATCAGTAAACAAAGCGGACCAGGACCAGTCCGTTTTAGCAACTCCGGCCATCTGACCAATTTCACTAAAAAAACCATTGCCTTGATTAAGCTGGAGTGTATTTACCATGTACTGGAAATTATTGCCGGAATTTGCAATCTTCCAAAATTTTGCAGGATCCATTGGCGCCATGTTGGTTTTATTGCGGTAATGATCTTCCGGTGTCATGTCTGCAACAAAAATATCAAGCCAACCATCATTATTGATATCAGCCGCGTCCGCTCCCATACTAAAGTTACTGATGTGGCGCATTGCAATATTTGCAACATTCATAAATGTGCCATCGCCATTATTGACGAATAAATCATCTCCATAATCATAATCATTGGCCACATAAATATCCGGATATCCATCATTGAAGTAATCACCAATGGTTGCACTCAATGCAAATGCAAATGTCTTCACACCAGACTGCTCTGTTACATCTGTGAATGTTTCATTGCCATTATTTTTATAAAGTCGTGAACTATAATAATAATTGGGATTATTCAGCGCCATTAATGAATCGCGTGTTTTATTGTGACTTGGTGGTTGATTACAAATAAATACATCGAGGTCTCCATCCAAATCATAATCAAAGAAAGTAGCCTGTATAGAAAAACCAATATCATCCAATCCATACTCTTTCGCCTTATTTGTAAATGTGTTGTTTTTATTATTGATGTAAAGTTTATTCCTTCTGCGGTCTTCACTTAGATACATACTATTGCAAACGTAAATGTCATCCCAACCGTCTGCATTTACATCCGCGACCGTAACTCCACCACTCCATTCATTGCCACCTTCAATGCCGGCAGATTTTGAAATATCTTCAAATTTAAAATTGCCTTTGTTCAAATATAATTTTTCGGGACCCAGATTCGAAATAAACATGACATCCTGTAAACCATCATTATTTACATCCAATACTGCGGTACCACCACCAGTATAATAGCTATCATAGATCAATACATTTTCCTCTTCCGTTTCCTTCAATTCATTATTGAATTTAATTCCCGTTTCACTACTGCTCATTTTCTTAAATAATGGCAATTTTGAAGCATCTGCATCACTAACATGCTTGTCATTTTTGCAAGTGCTGAAAATCAGAAGTAAAAGGATATTGAATTTCAAAAGATATGTAATATTTACTTTGAACATATTCACTGGTTTAGACATGAAACGGTATTGGCTAATTAAGAATTTAATTATTCTAAAGGGGGTCTAAATTACGGGGATTTATTATAATATTTATGATAATTTTTACATTGGATAAACCACTCATTAAATTGTTAAATTGCTAAATTGTTTGATTGCCTGTCTACCGGAGGTAGGTTGAATTGTTAGATTGTGCTGTAGGGATCCCTGCCCGCCCGGTCAGGCGGCCTATGGGCTTAATTGTTAATCTGGAATTTAATTAAAGTATTTATGTCCATACGTAATTTACCTAGTTAACAATGCAACAATTAAACAATAAATCAATTTATTTTTGAAATAATTGGAGGTATTGTTTAAAAATGAATATTCTATTTCTCTTAAATCCGGTTTTCTCTGTCAGGATTTTTAATTTTTCAAAATCCTGAATTAAGCGATTTGAAGTTGAAACGTTTACTTTCAATGCCTTAGCAACTTCCGCTGAATCAACGATAGGTTTGGTGTATAAATAGCGAATGAGATCCAAAGCTAAAGGAATACGTTTGCCAAGTTTAATAATTTTTTTTGTCTCTATCTCCTTTCGAAGTTTTATAATTTCATGAAATGTCTGGGTTGAATTTTCCGCAGTTTCGATAACACCAACTAAAAAAAAGCTTAGCCATTGCATAAGATTATTATGCGTTCTAACTACTGAAAGATTGTCGTAATAATGTTGCCGGTTTCTTTCAAAAAAATCAGAGAGATACAATACCGGCTTGTCGAGAATTTTATTACTCACAAGATAAAGCGTGATAAGTAATCGCCCCAACCTACCATTACCATCCAAAAACGGGTGTATGGATTCAAATTGATAGTGAGCGATGCCTATCCGCAGAAGTGGTGGTGTATGCAAATTTTCATTATTAAGAAATTTTTCAAGGTCACTCATTAAGTCATGTATTTCATTGTGATGCGGAGGAATGTAATATGCATCTTTAAGCGATGCACCGCCTATCCAGTTTTGCGATTCACGGAATTCACCTGGTAATTTGTGCTTACCTCTGACTCCCTGCAATTATATTTTGTGTGTTTGTTTAAGCAACCTATTGCTCAGTGGAAGTTTTTCCAATTGGGTAATTGCATAGTTCATCGCGTCAATATAGTTTTGAACCTCTTGCCAATCATCATATTTTTCAGGATTGATGTATTCTGCATTTTGAATAGCTTCTTCAATACTTGTTTGTGTACCTTCAATCCTGCTGCTCTTTGTAGCTTCCTTAGTAATATGCATTCTGATAAAAAAGTCCACATCCGGAATCAAGGTAGAGAACGCATTCAACTCTCCTAGCTTTCGGGTAGAATCATTCAGCAAACGATTTACTTTTGCATCGCTTATTAACCATTCATGATTTACCCGTTCTGGCAAAAAGCTTGAATAACCAAATTGCTTTTTATTTTTCCCAGCTTTAAATCGGTTTATTTCCATTAATCCATAATTGTGCTGCTGCAAATATAAATTTCCATAATTGCAGACAGTATTTCCTAAAATGCCTAAAAAGATTGCTTTTCATTGGGTTACATTTCCAAATTTAAAAGTACATTTGACGTAAATGATAAAATATCATTGTATAAATTTGTCATTCACTCCATAAAAAAAAAGAACATGAATCCATTTAACAGATTTCTTATCTGCCTTGTACTCTTCTCTGCAAAAACCTGTCTTTTTGGTCAAAGCTCTTTCCAAACACTTACAAAATCAAGTCCCGACGGAAAGTATCACTGGACTGAAGTTGCACAAGATCCAACACATACTCGTTTTTATACTTTGGCTAATGGCCTTCAGGTAATACTCACGGAAAATCACAATGAGCCCAGGATTATGAGTCTTTTCACAACCAGGGCCGGAAGTAAAAATGATCCTGCCGATCATACAGGACTTGCACATTATCTTGAACACATATTATTTAAAGGCACAGATCAATTTGGAACATTGGATTATGCAAAAGAAAAAGTTCAATTGGACAAAATTGAGTCCTTATATGAATCTTATAATTCAACAAAAGATTCTTCACTTCGGAAATTTATCTATCACATGATCGATTCCATTTCCGGCGAATCGGCAAAACTGGCTATAGCAAATGAATACGACAAAATGATGACAAACATTGGATCCAATATGACCAATGCCTTTACCTCATTTGAGAATACTACATACATGGAAAATATTCCTTCCAACAATCTGGAGAAATTTTTAGAAATACAAAGAGAGCGCTTTAGAAATCCAGTTTTGCGTTTATTTCACACAGAACTTGAAGCTGTATATGAAGAGAAAAATATTTCTTTAGATAATGGTTTCAGTAAAATATTTGAAAAAATGTTTGCCAGTCTATTCAAAAATCATCCTTATGGAACGCAAACAACAATTGGTACCATTGAACATTTAAAAAACCCTTCTCTAAAAGAAATTAAAAATTATTTCTACAAGTATTATATCCCGAATAATATGTGTTTAATTCTTACCGGGGATATTCAAATGGATCAAACCATTGAACTTGTTGATCAGTATTTTGGAAATTGGGCAAAAAAAGAAATTCCATCTTTTAGTTTTATACCTGAAACTCCGCGAACAGCGATTGAAGAATACAGTGTAATGAGTCCCGATGAGGAAAGCGTAGCCTTAGGATTTGTTATGCCCAATCGCAATGACAAGGAAGCTGTTGTAGCCGATCTCGTCGGAAGTATCCTATACAATGGAAAAAGTGGATTGATTGATAAAAATTTAGTTAAAAGTCAGAAGGTCTTATCCGCATTTGGATTTACATATTTGTTGAAAGATTATGGACTTATGTACTTTGGTGGTAATCCTTTGCAGAATCAATCTTTAAGTGCTGTGAAGGATTTGGTTATTGCACAGATCGACAGTTTAAAGAAAGGAAATTTTGACGAAGACCTCATTATAGCTACCATTAACAATTTAAAAGTTTCCCGTGTAAGGGAGCAAGAAAATGCGGTCAATATGGCTTTTACTTTAAATGATCTTTTTGCCGGCAGCCAATCCTGGGAAAGCTATTTAAAGAATATCGACATCATGAGTAAGATAACTAAAAAAGATGTTGTCGAATTTGCAAATAAATGGTTTAAGGAAAATTATACTATAGTAAATAAATTAACTGGTAATGATACTACAGTTCAAAAAGTCATCAAACCAACTATAACACCGGTGGAAGTCAACCGCGAATCACAATCTCCATTTTTGAAAAAAATTATTGACAATCCATCACCTTCTTTAAAACCCGTATTTCTTGATTTTAAAAAAGACATACAGTTT
>JAYVIT010000315.1:0-3031 GCA_043769965.1 Saprospiraceae bacterium | reverse complement strand
GAAACAGGGGAATTGAAGGAAAAAGTGGTTAATTCCATTTTGGAACATACCACTCAACTCTTTGAAAACCATTTTCCCCATGTCAGGCAAATGATAGATACTAGAAAACGAACTATTAAAGAATACTTACAAGTTGGAAAATGAAAAACAAACAACTGCAAATACGAAACAGCACTGCTGAATTTTTAATATTCACTTCACAGGCAGGTGAAAACGGAATTGAAGTTCGCTTTCAAAATGAAACCATTTGGCTATCACAAAAAATAATATCTGTATTGTTTGATTGCAGCACCGATAATGTTTCGCTGCATCTGAAAAATATTTTTAAAACAAAAGAGCTGGATGAAAATTCAGTTGTCGAGGATTTCTCGGTAACTGCATCAGACGGTAAAAACTATAAAACCAAACACTACAACCTTGATGCAATTATTGCCATAGGTTATCGCGTAAATTCGCAAAGAGCAACTCAGTTCAGGCAATGGGCTACTTCAGTGCTTAGGGATTTTGCAATTCGTGGTTTTGTGTTGGATAAAGAACGATTGAAGAACGGAGCATTTTTAAGTCAAACATACTTCAATGATTTACTTGCAGAAATTAGAGAGATACGTGCAAGTGAAAGAAACTTTTACCAAAAAATAACCGACATCTATGCCACAGCAATGGACTACAAAACAGATGATGAAGTAACACAGAGTTTTTTTTCATCTGTTCAAAACAAATTGCATTTCGCAATACACGGACACACAGCAGCCGAACTGATAGTGAGCCGTGCCAACAGTAAAAAAGAACGAATGGGTTTAACCACTTGGAAAAATTCACCGAAAGGAAAAATTATTAAAACTGATGTATCGATTGCAAAAAATTATCTCAACGAAAAGGAATTAACAAACCTTGACCGTTTTGTAACCATGTATTTAGATTAAGCCGAAACCCAAGCAGAACGAAATATTCCAATGACTATGAAAGATAGGGCTGGAAAACTGAATGCATTTTTACAGTTCAATGAAAAAGATATTTTGAAAAATGCTGGTAAAGTAACACAAGCCATTGCCAAAGCATTTGCCGAAAGTGAATTTGAAAAATACCGAAGTGTACAAGACAGATTTTTTGAAAGTGATTTTGATAAAATAGTAAAGAAATTATATCCGCTATCTATTAAGAAGAAAAAATAATGTTTGACAGAATTAAGGGCAGCTCACTGCCAGCCTGGAAGAATATTTAAGCAATGAAAATAAATTAGTACGATAAAGTAAAAGACAACTTATGATACACTATGACGCTTTCAAAATCCTCTTCAATAAATCCAGCAGTGCAGTCTTAGATGCATCATCCTTTGAAATTAATCGATAGAGATCCAATTCATTCTTGCGTTGTTTCGCCATAATGTCTTCGAAGATCTTATTGAATGCGATATTCCTATTTTGTGTATCCGGGTTTTCTTCGTATTTTTCTTTATAGTCCGGATGCTCTTTCATGCCTCGTGCAAGATTTACAAACCTGATCCGCTGCTCTTCGGGTGTTGCATCCCATCCCTGAAACCATCGCTCATTAAAACTTCGGATGATCAGATCCAGTGGATATTCTACTATTTCGTCACCATGTGCAGCTCTTGGATTGGGGTTTTGAGGTTCGAGTTCTGTTTCGCTTGCGTCGAGACCAATGGAGGTGTTTAGTTTAACTCGTTCCAAACCATAGGTGGAAAGGTCAACTGAATTTAATAACTCATCCAGGCTATCCATGTTTGGATCAGTGATGACGAGTTTTGGAATTAAGAATTTCAGAAACCAAAATAGCTTTTCCCAATTCAGGATTTCATAGGGCATGCTGGATGCCATCTGTCCGTATATTTTTACAAATTGTTTTGCTTTGATTTTATAATCTGCTTTATGCTTGTCATCCAAATCAAGTCCCGAATTAAATCGCTCTGCTGCGACATCAATGATTGGACTTAACTCTTGTGCATCTACACTTTTAAAATATTTTTCTACAAAACCTTCCACCTCATTCCATTCGTAAACTCCAACCTCATCAAGACTTGCTTTGAGTTCGTGCAGCACATTGATGTCTGTTGCCTTACTCAATGAGGTGGATGTATAAAATGGATCAAATGCTTTTTTGATGTCCTCAGTTGAATTGTAAAAATCAAGTACAAACAAATCTTCTGTTTTCTTGCCGAGATAATCTGTGGAACGATTCAATCTCGATAAAGCCTGCACGGCAACTACACCCTGCAATTTTTTATCCACATACATCGCTGTCAACTTGGGTTGGTCATAACCTGTCAGATATTTATTCGCAACTACCAAAATGCGATATAAGTCTTTGTCAAAATATCGTGCAATCTTATCGCTGATATATCCGGGGTCTGTTGGTTTTGCCGTATCCATGTTAGAAGGAAAGTCATTAATATTTTCTTCCGTATATTCTATTCCTTTTTCTTTTTTCATTCCTGAAAATGCAACTGCTATCCTGAAGGGATTTCCTTTTTCTTCCAACAATTCTTTAATCGCGAAATAATACCGGATTGCAGATTCAATATTTTGTGTTGCAACGATCGCTTTTGCTTTTCCTTTCAGTTTTTTCGTGTTGACCAGTTTGCTGATAAAATGGTCCAGCATGATTTCTGATTTCGTAGCAATGGTTTCTGAATGTCGTTCGACAAATTTTTTTAATTTCTTTTGTGCTTTTGCGGTATCAAACAAGGGATTTTCTGAAATCGATTTTTGAATTTCATAATAACTCTTGTAGGTAGTGTAATTAGCAAGCACATCCAGTATGAATCCTTCTTCAATTGCTTGCTTCATGGAGTATAAATGGAAGGGTATGAAATTTCCCGCATCTTGTTTTACTCCAAAACTCTCTAAAGTATTGTTTTTGGGTGTTGCTGTAAATGCCAGATAAGATGCATTGCCTCTCATTTTACGGGTACGCATTGTTTCTAATATCAGATCTTGTGGATCGGAATCTTGTTCTTCCTCTTCTTCTGTATTGATTGTACCCATGGCTTGGTTCATTTTGCCTGCAGCAGTTC
>JAYVIT010000314.1:0-5885 GCA_043769965.1 Saprospiraceae bacterium | reverse complement strand
CGGAGTTTGTCATACTGATATCAGTTTCTGGCACCATGGCGTAAAAACAAAACATGCGCTTCCTCTCCCCTTAGGACATGAAATAAGCGGAGAAGTCATCGATGGTGATAAACAATGGATTGGAAAAAACGTAATTGTTCCTGCTGTACTTCCTTGTGGTGATTGTGATCTCTGCAAAAAAGGCAAAAGTAATATTTGCAGAAATCAGTTAATGCCAGGCAATGATTTTCATGGTGGATTCGCTTCTCATATTATAGTTCCTTCAAAATTTCTTTGCCAGGTTCCGGTTTCTATTTTGCATAAATATTCACTCGCGCAATTAGCGGTGATTGCTGATGCAATTTCCACTCCTTATCAGGTTATAAAAAAATCAGAATTAGAAACCGGTGATTTAGCAATTGTTATCGGCGTAGGCGGAGTCGGAATTTATGGTGCACTTATTGCCAAAATTTTCGGTGCAAAAGTAATTGCACTTGACCTAAGTGACGAAAAACTTGCAAATGCAAAAGCCCATGGTATAGATGCAACCCTCAATATAAAAGATCTTGATTTAAAAATCATCAAAGAAAGAATTAAGGAACTGGCCATTGAATTGAATGCACCCAAATTCGGCTGGAAAATATTTGAAATATCAGGAACAAAAGCAGGCCAGGAATTAGCGTACAATTTAATCACATTTACATCAACCCTTTCTATTGTTGGATTCACTATGGATAAAGTAGAATTGCGCCTTAGCAATTTGATGGCATTCGATGCAAAATTGATTGGAACATGGGGGTGTCGCGCTGAATTATATCCGGAAGTCCTGGAATTGATTTCAGACGATCGATTGAAAATATCTCAGTTTATTCAAACATTTCCCATGTCACAAATCAATGAGATCTTTAAAAACACTCTGGCTCATGCGTATTCTAAGCGTTCCATTCTTTTACCTGATTTTAACTAATTAATTATAACAAAATGAAAGAATTAAAAAACCATAACCTAACGGATGTAAATTATAAACACATTTTGTTTGAGAAACGTCCTTGCCTAAACGTTGACGGCACACCGGTTGAACATTTGTACAATTCCTGGATCATTCTCAATAATCCCAAGCAATATAATTCTTATACAACAGCTGCGATTAAAGAAATCATTCTGGCCTTAGGTGAATCTTCAAATGACAGGAGTGTTGTTGCAGTAATATTTACCGCAGTTGGTGATAAAGCTTTTTGTACTGGAGGAAACACAAAGGAATATGCAGAATACTATTCAGGAAATCCACAGGAATATTCACAATATATGCGGCTGTTTAATGACATGGTAAGTGCCGTGCTCAAATGTGAAAAGCCTGTGATCTGCCGGGTGAATGGTTTACGCATTGGTGGAGGACAGGAAGTAGGAATGGCCTGTGATTTCAGTATCTCCAGCGATCTGGCACGATTTGGCCAGGCCGGTCCTAAACATGGAAGTGCTCCGATTGGCGGTGCTACAGATTTCCTTCCATTGTTTGTTGGTGTAGAACGCGCTATGATGTCATTAACCCTTTGTGAACCATGGACCGCTCATCAGGCCTATTATTATGGCATGATCACCGACATCGCTCCTGTCTTAAAATTAAATGGAAAATTTATTCCAAATCCAATGGTCATCAATGATAAAATAACGGATGAATATGGACGGATAATTTTTGGCAATATAAAATCTGAAGAAGAAATGAAAAAGGCCAAAGATCTTATGTCTTTTGCTGAAATAGATTTTACAATGCTGGATCAGACTGTGAATAAGCTGATCGCGAAAATACTTCACACCTTTCCGAATTGCATGACCAAAACAATCAGTGAGGTCAGAAAATATAAATTAGAACATTGGGATCGAAACAAAGAATCCAGTCGAGAATGGCTTGCATTAAATATGATGACAGAGGCAAAAGCCGGATTCCGGGCTTTTAATGAAGGCTCTAAAGAAAATCGTGAAGTGGATTTTATTTTGCTTCGACAATATCTTTCTCAAGGTCACGAATGGAATGACGAATTACAGAAAATAATCTCACCTCAATTTCAAACACACAATTAAATATTGCGTATGATAAAAGTAAATTATAGCCATGGAATTTCAGTAGCCAGAATTGTACTTGGTGATGGAAAAGGAAATATTATGGACCATATTCTTATTGGAGAATTGCAAGATGAATTAATTTCCTTTTCTAAGAAAACCGACTTAAAATTGATTGTATTTGAAGGAGCAGGAAAGCATTTTTCATTTGGAGCAAGTGTTGAAGAACATCAAAAGGAATATGCAGCTGCTATGTTACAGGGCTTTCATCAATTGTTCTATAGTCTGCGGGACTTATCCATTCCAACTATGGCAAAGATTTCCGGACAATGTCTTGGTGGTGGTTTGGAACTAGCATTGATGTGCAATTTTATATTTGCAGACAAAACCGCTAAGCTTGGTCAACCTGAAATTTGCTTGGGTGTGTTTCCTCCGCCTGCTTCCATAATTCTTGCAGAAAAAATCGGATTGGCAAGAGCCGAAGATTTATTAATTACCGGTAAAACCATTTCTGCAGAAGAAGCAAAAACTATTGGTTTGGTGAATCAACTCTTTACAGATGCAATCGAAATGGAAAGTGAAATTGAAAAATGGTTACAACAATTCATTTTGCCAAAAAGCGCTTCATCGCTTCGATTTGCTGTAAAAGCATCAAGGATTAAATTTAATCACGTGTTGAGCAACTTTCTTCCCCAGCTGGAATCTGTTTATGTAAATCAATTGATGAATACACATGATGCCAATGAAGGTATTATTTCTTTCATCGAAAAAAAGAATCCAATCTGGCAAAATAATTAATACATAAATGAAATGAATAAAATAGATATCGTCGGTGTTGTTGGAGCAGGAACCATGGGCGCAGCGCTTGCTCAGAAATTTGCACAGGAAGGATTTCAGGTAATTCTGGTCGATCGGATAATGAGTCAGGTTGACAAAGGCCTGAATAATATTCAACTGACACTTGAGGAAGGAATACAGAGAAAAGTATTTACAAAAGAACAAGTTGTCAGTTTCATTTCCAAAATTCATGGATCCGACAAATTAGAAGATCTTAAAGATTGCGATATTATTGTCGAAGCAATCTATGAAAATTTTGATGCTAAAAAAGAACTTCTCAGGTCTTTGAGTGGCATTTTAAAAAACGATTGCATTGTTGCCACGAATACTTCTTCTTTTTCAGTCACAGAACTTTCTAATTACATCTCTTTCCCGGAACGGTTCATTGGCCTACACTTTTTTTACCACGCTGCTAAAAACCGTCTTTTAGAAATTATTCCGGGAGCTAAAACATCCAAAAAGGTTATTGATAGAAGTAAATTATTTACTTCACTTATTGGGAAAGACCCGGTGGACTGCAAGGACAGTTATGGTTTTGCCATAAACCGCTTTTTTGTACCCTGGCTCAATGAAGCCGTCCGGATTTTAGAAGAAGGCCTGGTTACTACTAATGAGATTGATACTGTATGTATGAAAACTTTTGGAATAAACATGGGGCCTTTTGCTTTAATGAATGCGACAGGCGTACCTGTTGCGTATCATTCTGAAAAATCCCTGGAAATATTTGGTTCTCTTTATAAAACAGCTACATTACTGCAAACACAAGCCCAGTCAGGCAAACAATGGGAGTTCAATTCAGAAACAGCCAATGATATTAATGCGGAAAAAGAAAAAATTATTTCTGAAAGAATGCTTGGTGTCGTCTTTTTTATATGTTCACAAATCCTGGATGAAGAAGTTTGTTCGGCAACCCATTTAAATCGTGGTGCCCGAATCGGTTTGCAATGGAAGAAAGGTCCCATAGAATTAATGATATCATCTAGCAGCGAAGTAGTAAATCATTTGGTAGGAATCATCGCCAAAAAATATGGAATGCATAAACCGCTATCAATAGGTGATCATTTTTGGAAAATGAAATTGGTAAAATTGGAAAAGAATAATGGTTCAGCAATTATTACTATAGATCAACCAGAGAGCTTGAATGCTTTAAGTGAAGACACTGTCAAAGAGTTGATGGAGAATTTCAATTTAGCAGATCAGGATCCATTAATTAATACAATTTATATTACCGGATCGGGAAAGGCATTTGTCGCAGGTGCTGATATTAAATTTTTTATAAAAAATATTAAATCCAATAAATTATCTGAAATAGAATCTTTTACACGATATACCCAAAAAGTATTTGATGACATCGACAACTCAACAAAGACCGTTGTCATGATCATCAACGGCATTGCCCTTGGTGGAGGTTTAGAACTTGCTTTATGCGCTGACATTATTTTAGCAGTTCCCAATGCAATGTTTTCTTTTCCGGAAACCGGCATTGGAATTTACCCGGCACTTGGTGGCACACAAAGAAGTGTCAGAAGAATCGGAAAAGGGCTATGCAAATATCTCATTCATACAGGAAAAATGCTTTCCGCTAAGGAAGCTGAAGAAATTGGATTGATTGATAAAATCATTTCAAGAGAAGAAAGTATGGAAATCCTTTCAGGAAATCAACCGGTTTCGACGAATTCAAAAATGAATATAAGTGATAATTGGAAATATATTAAAGAGTTTTTCGAGCATAACACACTGAAAGATATCCAAGACAATTCGTTTCACGGACAATCCATAGATGCCGAGGTAATCCCAAAAATCATTAAATCCATTTCATTTAAAGCACCTGTCGCTATTAAGATTGCCGATAAATTAATCGAAGAAGGAAAAGGTTGCGAATCAGAACTCAATTACCTACATGAAATATTTTCGACTTCGGATGCCATCCTTGGATTGACTTCGATTGGGCAAAAAGTGCAGTACCTCGGAAAATGAAAATTAGTGAAGACATCTCGGCTGTTATACTATCTTCTGGCTTTTCTTCCAGAATGAAAATTCCGAAAGCCTTTTTGCTGTTTGACAGCAATAAGACTTTTATTGAAAAAATAATGGAGACCTATCTCCAATCTGGTATTTCGAAAATTAACATCGTCGTAAATTCAGGAATAATTAAAACAATTGAAAGAATCCTTTCAAAATATTTGTATGATCACAGAATACAATTGGTATTAAATCCTTTCGCAGAAAGGGGGCGCTTTAATTCATTAAAACTAGGTTTAAATAATGCAACCAGTTCTTTTGCTTTTTTGCAAAATATAGATAACCCATTTACTTCTATCGCGTTGTTAAAAGAAATGGTTACTCAAGCTAATCATGCTGATTATGTAGTTCCAAACTTCCAAGATCAAAATGGACATCCCATTTTAATAAGTAGAAAAATAGTGGACCATTTACAGTCGCTGGTTGGTGATGACCATATTTTAAAAAATGAATTAAATTTATTTCTTAAAGCTAAATGTTCCTGGCCGGATGAACGGATTTTACTAAACATCAATACACAGGAAGAATATCAAAAATACTTTTGGCATGCAAAATATCTATCGAATACTAACTGAAATTCAGACCAAAGGGGAAATTGCCGCCATTTGTGTAATCACTGAAACCCAGGGATCAACTCCACTTAAAACAGGTGCTAAATTAATCGTTTGGAATAACCGGAAAATAGCAGGTACAATCGGTGGCGGAAAATTGGAACAACAAGTAATTGAGGATGCTATTTCAGTAATGATGAATAATACACCCCGGATTTTCGAACATCATTTGGCACAAGATCATCAAATGTGTTGCGGAGGTTCTGTCAAAATATTTATAGAACCGGTCATGAAACCAAAAAAATTATATGTTTTCGGCGCAGGACATATTGGCAAACATATAGTAGCGTTTTTAAAGCCCTAGGAATTTCAAATAAATATCATTGATGAACGTGAATCCATGATTCAGGCCTTACAAGACCCTGACATTTTTATTTA
>JAYVIT010000313.1:0-2379 GCA_043769965.1 Saprospiraceae bacterium | reverse complement strand
TGAATTTGCTATCGTAATAGCACCGGAAGGAACACGCAAAAAAGTGGACAGACTACGGACCGGATATTATTTTATTGCAAAAGGTGCTAATGTACCGATCATTCCAACCATTATGAATTACAGAACGAAATCAGTTGATTTCGGTGAAGTCTTTATACCGGGTAATGATGAAAAGGAAGATTTGTTAAAACTTGACCGTATCTTCTCTACCAATGTAGGAAAGTACCCTGAGTTATGCTATGGAAATTTGACCACCGACCACCGACCACCGACGGCCGATCTTTAAACATACCATTTGCATACAATTAATAAAACTGCTTATCTGCCCATTGAAATTCCGATTGGCTGCTTCTCTGTTTTTCTGCACTCCGCTTATCTATCCACCGGGTATTGCCTGACAACCTTTAACACTTTAGCTCGTATGGGTTATTTTTAACCTTTAATTAAAAACAGAGTCTACCTTACATTTATATCTTTATCCCAATTTTAGAATATGAAGAAATACATCTACTTATTATTTTTACTGTCTTCCCTTGCCGTGATTACTATGTCAAATCGCAACGGAAGGGCCACTGTTGCAGGAGTTGGGAGCACTGGAGCACCCGGAGATGATAACACAGTCTGTCAATCCTGTCACAATGGCCCAACCACAGTAGCCATCCAGATTCTGGTGCTGGACCAGGGAGATACGATTACTAAATACGAACCCAATAAAAACTACCAGATCCATGTAAGGGTACTTTATGCGAATGGAACAGTGCCAAAAGCACATGGATTTCAAATGACCTTGTTGAATGCCGAAAAAAACAAGACCGGGCCTAATATCAAAACACTTCTTGCATTGAGTAATAATGTTAAGTTGGTTACTCCAAGAAATGGAAGACTGTATGCAGAACAAAAAGACAGAAGTACTACCAATTTATTTGAGGTGCAATGGACAGCTCCGGCAGTCGGCTCTGGACCGGTTACGATTTATGCGGGGGGTAATGGTGTAAATTCAAATGATTCTGATAGTGGTGATGGTGGTTCGAGGTCATTCGTTCAAATAGATGAAGGAGTCGTCATTGCAACTAAAGATGCCAGTGCATCATCGATTTCAATATATCCAAATCCATTTGCAGAAAAATTTTGGATACAAGGTGAAACGAATAATTTAAAGAAAATTGAACTGGTAGATTTATTTGGTAGATCTATAAATTCCATAGATGTAAATGAATCCAACAAATCTGTTGATTTAAGTTATCTCAATGATGGAATTTATTTTGCTAAACTTATAGACAAACAAAACAATATCATCAAAACACAAAAGTTGATGAAGCGATCCCAGCGCCCATAAATTTTCAACATGGTTGATGAAATATTACCGGAATATTCGGAACGTTTTCTTGAACATCAGGATCTCGAACAACAATGGATTGATACTATCAAACAGAGAGTCGAAGAACTTCTCGAAAAAGATCCGGGATTATTATTTAGTCATTTGTACAGATTAGATGTAGAAGAATCTATTATTACACAGATTTTAAAAAACGAGTCAGCTGAGAATTTATCGACAGCTATTTCAAAAGAAATTTTGAAGCGACAAAAATCCAGAATGATCAGCAAAAAAAACAATCCACAAAATTTGATTTTGGATGCAGATTTTTGAAACATAGGTTTTAAGCAGGACGCCTACCTGTTGCGGGTAGACTTAAAGCAACAACAACGCAACCAACTACAGCACTTTAAAACTTCACTGGAGTTTTTAGTATCATCCAGATTAGCAAAAGTGTAATAAGAATCAAAACTAATTTTTCTCCTATAGTTGCAATCCAATTAATTTGAATCACCTCTTCATTCTTTGGTAATTTACCATGAGGAGTTCTGAATGTTGGATTTAAATACAGTTTACAACTTTCTTTAGTTGCAATGACGCGCACATAGGTATCAGCTGCCGTGAATGTATAAGATGAAGTGTTGCTATTCACAGTTGAATCTTTTGCAATCCCGCCATCTGTTATGAATAAAATTTTATCAGCAGTGTCGCTGAATTGAACATGCATATTATCTCCATACATTTGGCAGGAGAGAAGCTTCAAATTGCAGTATCTTTCTGGTGATGATACTCCGTAGGCATTACCATTTTTCAATTCATCAAAGGTGAGATTGAGATTTTCTTTACCATCCACCATGGTGTAACGTACATTGACTTCTCCCGGTTTGTCCAGATCATGCATATCATCGTTGCCGACTATAAAAACCGGTTTGCCATGACTCAATGCAAGATCCCATTCCCCTTCAGAATACCTGTAGTGATTGAGTACTTCTATCAGATGATAATTGCTCAGGTATTTAAAATCATCCATCTCATGGCCTTTTCCAAATTGTGGATGTGCGATG
>JAYVIT010000312.1:0-11976 GCA_043769965.1 Saprospiraceae bacterium | reverse complement strand
TCAATGGACTTCCTGAATTACCACCGATGATATCATTCGTAGACACAATACACATAGGTGACTGAAGTAATTGCATGGAAGGATTTTCCCAACGCGTTGGTAAAGAATATGGATATTTTTTATTGAAAGAGTAGTAACGATCATACATTCCATAAAAGGTAGTTTTATATGGTGCTACTGTTCCATTATAATCATAACCTTTTACAACACCATCAGCCAGTCTGAGTGTGAAAGTAGCATCCGGAGGTAAATCAATGCCTTTTACTTGGAAAACTGCATTTGCAATTTTTGCTTCGAGTGCTCTGCGTTTAGGAGTTGAACTTTGAAATGCAGTTATTGCTTCAGTATATTTAGGTTCAATGATTCTAGCAGCATTTAAAATTGGATCATCCATTTTTTTAAATTGTTCAGCATCCTTTTTAAATATTTTTTCAAGATTGCTGGTGTCTGCAAAATCAGTTTTGTCCAGTATTTTTTTTGCTGCTTTCTCAGGGGTTTTGCCATCTAATATCAAATCAATATACTTGAAATCCGGATGTTCGAATTTCTTATTTTCTGACAAGTATATTTCTAAATATTCTTTTTCCTTCGCAGTATTTAAATCATGACAAAGTTCTTTGATATTATTTTTGATTTTATCCAAAGCACCTGCCTGATTGGGCGCACTTAAAGCTTTCTCATATCTGGCTAAAGCAAACATCAAGTTTACTGCATTTCCTTTTATAGGAGATGGACCGGATAAGGTAACTGCAGCACCATATTTACGAAGACCGTCTACTGCTTTTTCTAATTCAACCCAATAATCTTCTCCCTGTAGTTTGGTTTTGCTTCTGATATCGTTTTCCATAGCTTTTTTACGCGCCATTAATTCTGGTGTATTCAAGCCTTTTAAAATACCTGTAAAAGCTTTCATGCTATTAGACAATCCAAAAATTTCATTCAATAAATCTGTATTGGGATTTTTGTCATATTCTTTTTGCAACAGAGCATGACGGTTGTTCAATAATTCCAATTGCGTAGGAAATCGAATGTCTCTATCATATTCCAATTGTTTTGTTGTGCGGTATCTTTCTGTATTACCAGGATTTCCTACGACAAAAACAGCTTCAGTTTCTTCCGCACCTTCAGCTTTGAATTTAAAATAATTTGCACTACAGTCGACTGGATTACCCTGTTCGTCATATGCCCTCCAGAATGTACAATCCAAACTGTAACGAGGAAAAGTAAAATTATCAGGATCGCCACCGAAGTAACCTAAATCTGTTTCAGGAATGAAAACCAATCTGATGTCGCCGTATTTTTTATAACCGTATAAACTGAATTTGCCACCACTATAATAAGTTACGGATTGAATTCTTAGACCTTTCCAGTCTTCGCGGGTTTCATAAACTCTTTTTATTTGAGCCAATGCAGAATCTTGCATAACTTTTCTTTCTACATCATCCTTTGCTTGATTCATCCGGTCCAATACCATATTTGAAATATCTTCAACCTTGATTAATTGCTCAACAAATAATCCTTCAGCTTTTCTTTCTTCAGCCATGGTCTCAGCATAAAAACCATTTTTCTCAAAATTTTCACCTTCTTTTTGTAGAGGAGTAACCACATCTCTGGAACAATGATGATTGGTCATGATCAAACCGTTTGGTGAAACAAAAGAAGCTGAACACCAACTTGCAAATCTCAAAGAGGATTTGCGAACATCATCAAACCATTTATCTTCCGGAGTAAAATTGTAAGCTTCTTTAAACCATTCCTTTGGAGGATGTTCAAAAGTCCACATTTTACCAAAATCAAAACGTTGTGGTGTACTTGAATACTGTGCATTCAAAATCAGCTGGAAGCCAGCTACAACGAGTATAAGAATCAACCTTTTATTCATATAATTTTATTTATTCGATTTTATAATTTAAAAAACCAATTTTGAGATTCACACTGAAAACATAACTACTAAATTTTTCTTGCTTCTTGCCTCTTGCCTCTTGCTTTAGCTTTTTCCTCAAAAGTGGCCCAAAGATAAGTAATACGAATTGTTTCGTAATAAATTTTTTAAAGTAGCAATTCATTAACAGATTCCAGGGCGATAGGGTGATATCCGGCTTTAGCCGTATTAAAAATTTCCAGAGCATCTGTTTCCATTTTATTTTCTTGCATTGCCGTATAAATCGGCATCAGGTATTTGCGCCGGCCTGTATTGGTCAAAAAAAGTTTTATCTGATTGATTAATGGAGGTCCAAAATCATTCTGAATAGCATATTCAAACCAGGAGCATTGAATTTCTGAATTTCTTTCAGAAAGAAGAAATAAAGACTCCAGTATTTTGCATCGTTCCTTATTGTGATCTTTTGGCAATTTACGGATAAAATAAATCCATTCATGTGTGGTCCACTCTGAAGTACTAAGTGATTTGTAATCAGAATTTTTCAAGAAAACAGATAGTTGATCATCTATACTCTTGAATTTTTGGTTATTATAATTCGGAGTATAAGCAATAATCCCCGGATTGTAAATCCATTTTCTTACAGTATCCATAGCACTTGGTTGATTTTTTAGTAATTCTGATTCTAAAAATGATTCAAAGCCTTCGGTTGTATTCGATTTGAATTTAAAATGTTCAAAGTACTTTCTCAGAAATAGATCCCAATTTGCACGACCTGTTCTTTCTTCGAGAAATCTCAACAAAGCTTTTCCTTTTTCATATGCAATATCAGACAAACCATCTTCAGGATCCTGATCTTTCAGATTTAATTTTAGCTTGGTCAATGGATTGTCGGTTCCCATCTCGTCAATCGTTTTTTTCAAATCCTGCAAACCTAATATGCTTAGCATATCTGCATACTCTTTGCTGTATACAGACTCCATAATGCGACTTTCAAAATACGTCGTAAATCCTTCATTGAGCCAGAAATCATTCCATGTTGCATTGGTCACTAAATTTCCCGACCATGAATGAGCAAGTTCATGTGCCAACAATGCCGTCAGACTTTTATCACCTGCAATAACACTCGGCGTTAAGAAGGTCATTCGGGGATTTTCCATTCCACCAAATGGAAAACTTGCGGGTAAGACGATGACATCATAGCGTTCCCAGGGATATGGACCATAAAGATTTTCTGCTGTGATCAACATTTTTTCAAGAACATCAAATTCTAAAGCTGCTTTGTCAAGTAATTCTGGTTCTGCATATACTCCAGTTCGTTCACCAATTTTCTTAAAATTAAAATCTCCAATAGCAAGAGCTAATAAATAAGCAGGTATTGGCAGATCCATCGTGAATTCATAAATCCCATTCTCATTTTTATGCTGAACATTACTTGCACTCATCACTGCCATCATTCCTTTTGGAACCTGCACTTTTGCATGATACGTAAATCGCATTCCAGGCCCGTCAGGACAGGGTATCCATGACCTTGCATAAATGGATTGGCTTTGTGTAAATAAAAATGGAAATTGTTTGCTTCGGGTTTGTTCTTTCGGCAACCATTGTAATGCTTTTGCATATTCACCTGTAGTATAATGGATGCATACTTTTTGAGTAGATGGATTTAATTGAATTTTTATAGATGTACCCAATACAGAATCTAGAGCTCCAATTTTAAATGAAGTGGTTTCTATTTTATCGCCTTCCTGAATTTGAATAGAATCAATATTCAATCCCATATTGTCAAGAATCAATTCATTTCCATGGTCTTTTTCCAAATCATAACAAGCAACTCCTTCAATGATTTTCTTTTCAAAATTGACATTTAAATTGAGATCCAGATGACTAACCCTGGTTATCTCTGGTGTAGAAAAGCTGTGAGGATCATCTTCGAATTGTATTTCGTCTTTTCTGACTTTTCCATTACATGCGAAAAGATAAATTGCAATTGATAGTAAGAAAACAAGCTGAATCAGTTTTTTCATCGCGCAAAAGTAGGATAATTTAATTTATCGACGAAGAACAGCTGAATGCTATCATTTATTTTTGAAAAGGAGTTGCAAGTTGCCTGCCTACCGCAGACAGGTAAACTTGCAACAACCAACTTTTGAGCCTGTAAGGCTCAAATATTATAGCCGAGGGCATAGCCCTCGGTAAAAATAAAATAATAATTTAAGCCTGAAAGGCTTGAATTAATTTAGATCTTGATTTCAAATTGCCTTTTGCCAAATTTTTACATAGCCCTTAAATATAAATACGCCTCTGGTCCAAAGTGAAAAATCAAATCAAGTATGCTCAATTGAGGTATAAATCCAGTTGTACCAGAAAATACCTGGTAGTATTCGGGTATTTCAAGAGTTCTTATATTTTTCAAATTGATTTTCGATCGCAAATCGAGGATATCATCAGTAACTTGAGAGGAGTATTGTTCAGTAAATTGTATATTCCAATCTTGTTGAAGAATTCCTTGTATTAATTTCCAGCTTAGCAAATTAATTTCGAAAAGATAATTGCTATTAGAAAATAGCACATCTGCAATGAGGTCCTTATAATAAATAAAATAAGCAGATTTACCATAAGAGGATTGAATTGCTTTCCAATGAATGTTCGGCCAATCAGAATCATAAGAAATCTTTACTTCAGTAATTGCCTGATGATCGTTTTTTCCTTTTGATAAGGGTATTGTAAGTTCCAAAATACCTTGATGAGAGCCAATCTGATACCTGTTTCTAAATGATCTCTTTTGATAATTTTCACTGGCCTCAAACAAGATGTTGTTTGTCTTAATGCAATATGCAATAGTTTGAATTGGAGGAAATATTTGGGATTCGATGAGTATGTTATGATTAGGAGGCTGAAGGATCACGAATTATATGCTTGGCTTTGGAATGCTAAAGAAATAATAGTTTTACAATTTAAATGTAATTATTTTGACGGACAACTCTAAATACAATTCTAAGTACTCAAATCCTACCTAACAGCCTAAAGCCTAATGCCTAAAATGCTATTTCAATGCAAAGTTATTTAGAAAAGAACGCATTTCATGAATTGATGATTAAAGAACCGCCTTCAGATGAATTGAAAGCGATCATTGTCATTCCATCATTCAATGAACCTGATCTATTGGATGCGATTCGCTCTTTGCAACAATGCAATTTATCAAATGGATGGATTGAAATTCTAACGGTTTTGAATAGTCCGCTGTCAGCAGATGCATTGATCACTGACCTGCATCGCTTACAATATGAATCGATACAGAAATTATCAAAAGAGAGTAGTTTAGCCAATATTCGTGTACATTCATTAAAACCAATACAGTTACCTGATAAAATTGCAGGAGTTGGTTTAGCTAGAAAAATTGGGATGGATGAAGCGGTTAGACGATTTGAATTCTTGGGAAAGGATGGTATCATTTTCAATTTTGATGCGGATTGTTTATGTAGTCCTGATTATATTTCTCAAGTATTGGATTATTTCGGCAATCATCTGGAGATTGATGCAGTTTCCATAGGATTTCATCATCGATGGGATCATCTTGATGAACAACAAAAACAAGCCATCATACTTTATGAATTGCACCTTAGATGTTACATTGGCTTTCAAAAATGGAATTCATATCCATTCGCTTATCAAACACTGGGATCATGTTTTGCGGTAAGATCAAAAGCATATCAGGCACAAGGTGGAATGAATAAAAGGAAAGCAGGTGAAGATTTTTATTTCCTACATAAATTAAGCATCATAGGAAAACTGGGTGAGTTAAACAAGATTTTGGTCTTGCCTTCAGGTCGGATATCGAATAGGGTGCCGTTTGGAACAGGTAAAGGAGTACATGATATCATTTATTCTGAAAAACTATTTAGAACATACAATCCTGATGCCATAAGCGAATTTTGTCATTTTATGATTCAGGCAAGAAATTCTTATGATGATTTCAAAAGTGGTAAATCATTTAAAGCAAAAGTATCTTCAAACTCATTGTTGGAGTTTTTGATTCTACATTCATTTGAAGAAGCACTTGATTTGACATTGCAGAATTGTTCAGACTCCCGATCATTCCAAAAAAGAGTATCCAAATGGTTTGATCCATTCCGATTGATGAAATACCTTCACTTTGCACGGGAATCCGAATTTCCTGATATGGAAGTATTAGAGGTTGCAAACTTGTTGGTAAAAAAGTATCATCCGAAAGAAATGGTTTTTGATCAAAGTGCTGAATCTCTCTTGAATATGTTAATTGCAATTGCTTATGTAGAAAAGTAACTCAATTGCCCCTGACTTTAGTCAGGGATTATTTAATTGAGCTTATTTTTGTATAGTATTACTAAAAATCACTTATGAATACATTTGGAGTTGACTTCAGAATCAGCATATATGGAGAATCGCATGGTGAAGCTGTAGGCATCATCATTGATGGAGTGCCTCCTGGCATCCAGTTAAGAATAGAAGACTTTGTAGCAGACCTTGATAGGCGCAGACCTGGAGGAATTGGAACAACAACTCGCAGAGAAGAAGATTTGCCTAAACTGATTTCAGGGGTATTTAATGATTATACCACGGGCTCACCTTTGCACATTCAATTTAACAACAGAGATACCCGTACATCTGATTATGATAAAATAAAAAATCAACCAAGACCTGGTCATGCAGACTTTGTTGCAAATAAAAAATTCAATGGTTATAATGATTACAGAGGAGGTGGACATTTTAGTGGACGTCTTACTTTGCCTCTGGTGGCTGCCGGTGTAATTGCAAAAAAAATGATTGAGCCCATAAAAATTGAATCGATCCTAATAGAAGCCGGAGGTCAAACGGATATTCAAAAAGCAGTCGAAGAAGCAATGAATGAGAAAGACAGCATCGGAGGTATTGTTAGTTGTAGAATTTTAAATGTGCCGATTGGTCTTGGTGAACCATTTTTTAATTCAGTAGAATCAGTGATCAGTCATTTGATATTTTCCATTCCTTCTGTAAAAGGGATTGAATTTGGTAGTGGATTTGAAGCCAGTAAAATGAAAGGATCAGCGCACAATGATCCAATAATAGATTCTACAGGAAAGACATCCACCAATCATGCAGGCGGAATCAATGGAGGTATTAGCAATGGAAATGAAATAGTTTTTAGAATAGCTATTAAGCCTACGAGCAGTATTCAAAAGGAACAGGAATCATTAAATCTGATTCTCGACAAAATTGAATCATTCCAAATTGAGGGAAGACATGATGCTTGTATTGCTTTGAGAGTGCCGGTGGTTGTTGAAGCAGTTTCAGCAATTGCGATTGCGGATTTGTATTTGCAGAATAGGCTGAAGAAGGAGGAATGAAAGAATGAAAGAGTTTGCCAAAGGCATCCCTTTGGGAAAGGAATTAAGTACTCAGTTTTTATCAACCTATACAGACATATCAGATCTATATTTTTTATACAACATATAAGGACAAAAAAAAATCCGCTTGGGTTACAAGCGGATTTTTTAATATAAAAAATTTGTCTTTAAGACATCAACATGTCTCCCATTGGCGCCATTGCTGGAGCTGCAGCGGGAGCTTTTTTCCTGCCTTTAGAAGCGGCTTTTTTGGGGCCGGCTTTTTTCGCAGGAGCTTTCTTAGCGGTAGCTTTTTTAGCACCACCTTTTTTAGCAGCTGCTTTTCTCTTAGCAGGAGCTCTTTTCTTAGCAGTTGCTTTTTTAGCACCAGCTTTTTTAGCAGGAGCTCTTTTCTTAGCAGTTGCTTTTTTAGCACCAGCTTTTCTAGCGGTAGCTTTTTTAGCACCACCTTTCTTAGCAGTTGCTCTTTTAGCACCAGCTTTTTTCGCAGGAGCTCTTTTTTTCGCAGGAGCTCTTTTCTTAGCAGTTGCTTTTTTAGCACCAGCTTTTCTAGCAGGAGCTCTTTTTTTAGCTGTTGCTTTTTTTGCACCAGCTTTTCTTGTAGACTTCTTAGCAGTTGAACGTGCTTTTGCCATGATTACTTTTTTAACGTTAAAAAATAAAAATTTTAAAATCCGATTTTTAAAAACAACTATTCATTCTCAAAAATCTTACCAAAGGTATAACATTTTTTAAATATGCAAATTTTTTTTAATATTTTTTTCATAAAACTGCATTTTTTACTACTTTTTTTTTCAAATTCAATCAATATCACGAATATTTTCATTCATCAATCACAAAATTTCATTCGAATTCTGATCATTTCATAAAAATTTGAAAGAGTAATGATGACATTTCAATTGAATTACTCATTTCAAAATTGAATCTGGATTTGAAATTTGATTTCTGATTTATAAGGAGAATCAATCAAATCGTATCCACTTCCATTTTGATTTTCATCTGTATAATAGTATGTCGAGAAGCGAGATTCGAGAGTAATTCTGGGAAATGGGCGATATCTGAAATTGATGTAAGCCCTTATTCCACGGCCATTATAAGCTGGTAGACTATATTGATAGAGCACATCATTTTCGAAGCTGTAAATTCTGGCATCGTAGTCAGAGATATCAAAGATTGCAAATCGAAAATTGCCAGAATATCTCGATTCAATTGATTTGAAAAGTAAATCCTGGCTTATTAACATTCCTTTTTCCGATTTGCCATTTGTATTCAACCAATGAAATTCAATTCGCGATCTCCAGGTCCAGTCTGAATTCAATTTCGTTTCAAGATGAAATCGAAGCTGATTGCTTTCTTCCTGAATGAGCAATTTTTCTTTTTCATCCATTGGATTTATCACATTTAAGTCCTTATCTCTTCTTCTAAATTGAAGGTATGCAAACCATTTTTTTCGTTCAGTGTATTGAATTCTCATCGAGTATTCCTGTCTGCCTGTAATCAGATCAGTTTGATATTTAAGCCACGGAAACCCTGTAAAATCAATACTTCCATTGATTGTTAGTTTTTTAACCGGATACAAATTCAGAGCCAGATAAGTACCTTTTTCATTCCAGCTTAGTGTGCTGGTTGAAATGGTATTGCTCAAATCGCTGTAGAAGCCAGGATGAAAATTCCGATAGGAGATCATCGTCTCTGCTTTTCTTCCTAGACTGAGAATCACATGCTCTACGAAGGCATAATTTGAATTTTTATCTAATGCCCATTCTCCACAAAGTGTCAGATTCTTGTAAATCCATTGGTGATGAACAGAAGAAAAGTACTGTTCATGATCATTTGAAACAAATAAACGATCCAGTCGATTTGCATTGCTCAAAGCAGGATTTTGTTTTTTGTATACACCATTCAGTCCTATTTTAAGTCTCGCAAATGCATAATCCAAGGCCATTCCGACATAATCCAATTCAACTGTATTTTTATCCTCAATTTCAGAGCGGCTGCGATGCAATCCTGATGTTTGCAGTGAACTGATCCTGTTTTCCACATCATTTGAATCAATATTCTGAATGGTGATGGTATTTCCATCAACTCGTTTTGAAGAGTAAAACAGGAGAAGATTCAGATTTTGATTCAGTTTTATTTTGCTTGCGATCCCTCTCAACATTTCTGATTCTCTCACGGATTGATAGGGTTTAATGATAGATGGAGTCTTGACAATAGACCCAAACTGAAAACTTTTTCCAATACTAAATCCATTATCGAGTATTAAGCCCTGACCTAATCGCAGTGTATAATCTCCTAAAACCAATGAACGGATGGTTGGATTGATATTCTCTAAATAAAGATGAGCCGAGATAAAATCGAAACTCTTTGTGTATTGGGAATTGAATATTGGTTCGCCGGCATCTTTTTCCGTAATCAATGAAATAGAATATCTTCCGGGTTCTGCGCTTTTGAATTTTAAAAACAATTTATCAGGACTGCCAAGGTAAGCAGCATTCAGACTATCATCGACTTGGTATCCCTTCGACTCTTGGAGTGTCCTGCTCCACCGAGCAACAAAGGAAGAATGATTGGCAGTAGTCATTGCCTCCCAAATTGGTTTTTTAGAATTTGTTTGATCTATAGTAATATATGGAAGCAATCTTTTAATCAATTCAGTAGAAAGCCCATCTATACTTTGTAGTTCATATATAGAAAGTAAGGGTCTATGTGCCTGAATGTAGTCGTTTATTTTTCCTGCTTCTACTGAAGTAAGCAATGGAAAATTCAATACATCTTCTTTGTTAGCCTCATTGAGATCGAGTGGATGCGAAAGAAAGTATTCGAGCTGAGCTTCGGGAATATGGTCATTAATTCGTTCGATAAGTTCATCTTCTTCCAACTCGATGATTTGTTCATCAGGGTTTATCGCCTGTGACCAAATGGAAGGAGAAACCATCAGATCAATTAGAAAAACAAAAACCAGAAGTTGCCTATTCAGTGACAAAGAGTACTTATTACGAGCAACAAGTTACAGAATTTGTAAAATTGAGAAATAATTTATTGGGTAGGTCCTGATGAAAGCGTTCGATGTTTTATAGGATGAAGAATTGCGAATAAGAATAAGGAATGATGAATTTTCAATTATGAACTAGCCCGCCTGCCGGCCGGCAGGGAATAAAGATTTTGGAAGTGTTTAAATCCCATATCCTGGCCTTAATTCATCATTTTTAATTTTTAATTTCTAATTTTGCGTCCCGGCCTTGTAGTTCAACGCCCGCCCGATTGAATGGCGTAAGTCATTCGGGCGGGTAAAGAACGGAAGATGTAGGTTTATTAAATTTTAATTTGATATTAACTGGCCTTGTAGTTCAACGGATAGAACGGGAGATTCCGGTTCTCCAGATTGGGGTTCGATTCCTCACAGGGTCACAAAATGGGTTGAGGATTTATATTTTTTTTGATCATCTTATTATAGAAGCCATGATATAAACATTCCAATGCTGGTAGCAGTTTGTATCATTACTCTATTTGAATTTTCACCGATCACTCTAGAATAATTGGTAACTCATGCTGACGACTCCCATCTTCAGGGCTTGACTCAAACAAGATTAAAGTGAGCGTTGAACTTGCGCGCTGTTTTTGCACCTCAATTGAAAACTTGAATTCACCCCATTCCGGAGCTCCGGCATCAGTCATTTGAAAACCTTTTTGTAATTCACTATGACCATCCTCAACAACCCAATTTAAATTAGCTTCGAATATTTGACCCTTACCTTGTATAGTAAATTTATGCTCTCCAATTTTTTCAACGGTAACATCTTTGAATCGTTCATTGGAATAACTTTTGACTGGCAATTGAGAATCATTAGACTTTTCATCTTTTCCTTTACGAGCAGTGTCAATTATATCTACTGGTGAATTAGAATTATTATTTTTTTTATTGTTATTCATGTTTTCATTACATGATAACAAGTTGACTGCTATAAAGACATAAATCAATTTCATAATCTCCTCTTATAATTTAAAGAGCGATTAAAAAAAATGGCTGACGACTTCTCCATAAATGTAATATTCCTTAAGTAAACATACTAAATCAGAATAATATCCACAGTTTATTTCCCTTCTTGATAGATTGCTCCAAATATCACATACCAAACAATTCAATTTCCACTTTATGTATCTTCCCATCGTTTATCAATGGTATAATACCATTTTCCTGGAACGTTTCATCTAAAAATACATTCATGGTTTTATTAACTTCAGATGCCGTCTGAATGAATCGTATATGGTAATTGCTATCCATAAAACCGTATTCGATTTCAAAGGTTTTCCATTCTTCAGGAATACAGGGCGAAAACTGAAGTGTATTACCTTCTCTTTTTAATCCAAGGAAAGAATGTATTATGAGTTGATACATCCATCCTGCCGAGCCAGTGTACCATGTCCACCCACCATGGCCCTTGTGCAAGGGTTCAGCATAAACATCAGCAGCAATCACATAAGGTTCAGCTTTATAAATAGCAATATTTTGCGCAGTGTTCCCCCTGTTTAAAGGATTGATCATTTGCAATAATTCCCAGGTTCTTTTTCGGTTGCCTATAGCTGCATAAGCCATTACCAGCCATATAGCGGCATGAGTGTATTGTCCTCCATTTTCTCTTACACCCGGCACGTATCCTTTTATATAACCTGGATTCAGATCTGATTTGTCGAATGGAGGATTGAACAACTGTATAAGAATATCATACA
>JAYVIT010000311.1:0-11602 GCA_043769965.1 Saprospiraceae bacterium | reverse complement strand
TAATTCAACAACGGTTATTTCTTTTTCCAGAGATCGAATGCAAATGGAATCAACTATCAGCTTTACAATGTATTTCCCATGTTTGGTGTATTTATAACTGGTTGATTTTTCATGAGAACTGCCAATACCATCTCCAAAATCCCAACTAATATTTCCGTTGCCATTTGTATTTACTCTGATGACTAAGGATCCACAATCATTTTCAATACTAAATTCAGGATTTGGTGCAAGAACTGCATTGATTATTATACTGTCAGTAAGATCACAATCAAATTGATTTTTTACAGTAAAATATAATACATATTTACCTGGAGTAGTACATAATATTCTTGGCGTAAGCGTATCAAGCTTTCCGATAATTATTGGATTAGCCAACCAAGTGATGCTAAGTTGGTGAGATGGATTTGAATTCACTAGATTTATTGTGAATGTATCATTTGTACAAACTGTGTATTCATCATTATAATTTAATTTTATCGAACCATCTGTGACCGTTATAGAAGCAGTATCTGGGCATTGGTCGCCATTTCCACCTTTTATATAATAGGTTTTTGTTCCTGATGCCGTGATGATATAATGATCTCCGGTAAATAAGATAGGATTAAATGATGCATTTAGAGACCAGATAAAAGTTGTTGCTGAATCAGATTTGGCGGTTAAGTCTATTTGGCCATCACAAACTAAAGTATCACCACTCAATGATATTTCAATTTTATTTCTTACAAAAACTGTAATTCTACTCACCGCAGTACACGGACCATCTGTGATCGTCACGAAATATGTTGTTGTTGTTGCTGGCTTTGCGATCGGATTACTTGGGTTACTTAAATTCAAAGAATTTGTTGGATCCCATTTATAAATTAAAGTCGGATCCGGGTTGCTAACAAGTTTTGTGCTATCACCTTGACAAATAGTTAGGCTATCAGAAATCAATTTAACATCAATTAAATTTAACTCAAGGATCTTTGATACTGTTGCTATACAACCATTTTCATCTGTTATCGTCAATTTAATTGTGATCTTGCCAACACCTTTTAAAGTAAAGAGAGGATCCTTTAACGTAGAAATCAAAGTATCTTTTGGACCTGAAAGCATCCAAAGTCTATTTGTGATGGTTCCATTTGAACTTGACTTATCAATGATTTGAATACTGGCCTGGTTCTTACAATCAACATTGTAATCAAAATCTACAATTAATTTTGGATCGATAACATTTATGATCAGCCGACTGGTGTCCATACAATGTTCATTTATGGCGACCAAGACAACCTCATACTTTCCAGGTTTGGAATATGTAAAACTTGGATTAATATCTGTAGAGCTTAGGTTACGATTATTATGCCAATCAAAATACCAGGTATATTTAATGCTATTGGTGGACTGGTTTGCAAAATTAACAGTTAATCCATCGCATAATAATGAATTTATAGAAAATGATGCTGTAGGTCTAGTACCGCATGGAACAATATTTAATTGTAAATCTCGTCTGGAAAAACCCCTCAATTTTCCATTTCTATATTCAGAAACACAGATACCAATTAAAAATTGACCAACTTCTCTTGGGGTTCCGGATATTTCACCTGTTTTAGGATCAATTGTTAAAGGACTACCTATTAAATTGTTGAGATTGTATGGACTTTTCCATTTGAGTGTATCATACGGAGGATCGTCAGGTCTTCCGCCAGGGAATGCCATTGTTTTACCTTTATATGGGGTGCAGAATGAATACACTAATGAATCATTTGAATCAGGATCAATTGCAGTAGAAAAGAAATTAAATGGTTTATCAACACAATAAGAAATAGGTGGAAAATTTTCACCAAAATCCGGTAGAGTGTTTTTATCATTTTGGTTTTCTGGAGTTACGGTGGCAATAAAAGTGGAGCCAACTTCCAAAGGATCACCTTCAATATTTAGTAGACATTTATTTCGGCAACACCTTTGATATACTAAAATATATCCTCTATCATCAAGGGGTAAATATATAATTTCTCTGTAAAGAGCTTGTTCAACACAAGCTGAGTCTTCGCAAGTAACCTGACAAATATTTTTTGTCGTATCCTGGATAATTTTCCTTTCTAACAATTTCATTGGAACCACGCCATCAACACCGACTTTATAAGCTTTTTGTGGGGTGAATCCATTATAAAATACTCCTAATAATGCAGGATTGTCAATCGGTTCTGTATTCCTTCCGCAATCCCTTCTAAACAAAAGTGTCACTTCATAAAAACCTTTCCCTAAATGCTTATAACTCAATTGTCCGCCTACGACGTGTGTTGCATTTAATGGATTAAATTCACTAATTAATATGCTGAAAACGCAAATCAAAAGAGCTGGTATAATCTTCCGTTTAATCAAGAAATATAAATTTGAGTTCATAATGTTTGATTTAACTATTCCTTAATTTCGATAATTTCAACTCTCCTTTCTCTGGAAGCTTCAATTGTGAAGACTGAACGGAGGTCTTGTTTATTATCACTGATTCCTGCAGGCGCTGTCGTTTCACCGAATGGTTTTTGACTCAATTTCAATTGACCATTCTTTATATATTTATTCAAGATGCCATTATGATATTTATAGAATTCATTGTAAATCGAGGCAATTCTTCGTTGAGATAAATTATAATTGTAATCAGATTTTGCTAATGGAGAAGCATAGCCTTTTACAAAAATTTCATAAACCTTACCTTTGATCAAATCTTTTTCTAATACTGCTAAAAACTTGATAAATTTATCATGCTCATATTTTACTTCATTTTCAAAAAAATCATCCATTCCATTTTTTAATGAATCCGGTTGATTCATTGAAATTATTGAATAATTTTTTAAGAACAAATCTTTTTTCTTGATGTATGAATTGTAAGTATTATTATAGGATAAGCGAGTTTTTAGTCTTAATGTTGAAGGATCCGGTCTGTCATTATCAAAATATAAACTGACGGGTAAGAAACCAAACAGGATTGTGGGTAGATACAGTTTTTGTGTGATAGTACCATATGTACTACAATCAACTGTAAAGTTTATTCCGGTTGAAGCAAAGTCTTCTTTGGATCCAGTGAGTTCATATTTATGACAAGGGATAAGATTGAATTGTGTCAGATTAGCACTGTCGTTTCTGAGCGTAATTGGCGGTCTTGTAGGATCATCAAGATCAATCAATACAACAGTTACACCATTCAAAGGCATTCCAGAATTTCTATTAAATGTGAGGACATCTAATTTAGCCAGAGTTGGTTTCAGGAAAAGTTTTTTGGAAATGGTTGGAAATTCTCCTGGCAGCCCGGAATATAAAGTTAAAGAATCTAAAGTAAAATCTGGCTTTGAAGCAATTAGTTTATAATTTTTATCACATAAAATAGTATAACTAAAATTATTTGAATTTAGATTGGTAATGATTGTTGGTTTTGCATTTGGTTGATCCATATCAATCAAAGTAACCGTTGCTCCTGGTAATTCTTCTTTTGAATAATAATTGTACACTAATGCTTCCAGTTTGATTTCACAAGATTGCATTTTTACTTTAAACAAATCTAGGCAACATGCTTCTGAAGCATCATCCAAAAACAGTGCACCAGTACGATTGGAAGCAAGAAAAGCTAAAGTGTCTTTGTATGTGATTGTAAAATATACATCATCAAAACTGCTGTTGATTGGAACGCCTAAATTTTTTGGAATAGTCCAATGATCATTTACTTCTTTAGCACTGTAAATATCAAATCCACCCATTCCCAATTGTCCTTTAGATGAATAATATAGGGTCTTCGTTTTTTCATGATAAGATGGACTGATATCATCCATGATTGTATTGATATCATTACAGTTGATGGGTTCAGAATAATTTCCAAGAGTATCCACATAGGTATACCAAATATCTAGTCCACCCTTGCCGCCTGGACGATTAGAAACAAAATATAAAATTTCAGAATTTTTTTCTGGAACAAATGCTAAATTAGGCTGAGTATTTGTGAATCCAATTTTATTGATGTGATCTGGGAGCTTGATGCCTGGTGACCAATTATTATTTGAAATGACATTGCTTACAAATAAATCACATCTTTTATCACGGTCATTCAGATCCTCGCAAATCGTAAAATAAACTTTAGTGTTTGATTTATTATAAGTTGAGTGAGCTAAATTTAAACCTGGTATGCCGAAAGAATCTGGCAAAAGTTTAATAGGAGTTCCTTCATTATCAGAAAATAAAATGGACGAAAGAAATCGTTTGGGCAAGAATTCTGATTTTAAATTTTCAAATCGCAATGAAGAATAAATTAACTGTTCATTCAACAGCAAAGGAGCAAATTCAGAATAGGGTGAATTGATCAAGTCATTCATTCGAATTATCTCAACTCCTTTTGTTGGGTTCTTAACTTGTTCCATTGCCCATTCGCATGCAAGAATTTCTTTATTAGCCATTGCAAACAGATGAGCATCTTCACCGGCATGTTCAGTCTGATAAACTTTATAGCTGAAAATAGCATTGGTATAATCTCCTTGAATCTGTTTCATTTGACCTAACCAGAAGGCTGCATTAGGGTACAAATTATTATTTTCATGTTTTAATACGGCATCATAATATTCTGAGGACTGCTTGAATGCTTCTAATAATCGTGCAGCTTCTGCTGTTTTATATAAGAAATTAATATTATTGGGTTCAAATTCCAAAGCATCCTGGTATTTCTTATACGCATCATAATAATTCTTACTTGCTTTTGATTTTTCTGCAACTTCAAGTATGCTCGACAAACTTTGAGATTTAGTTTGAATAAAACTCATTAAGAAAAATATAAAAATAAAATAAGACTTCATAGAGTTTATTCTGGGAATTAAAAGATTGGGCAAGATTTTAATAATGACAATGGACGAGCTTTTGTTAGAATGTGAATCAATGAAAACTCGGGCCCACCTTTTTGATCTAGATATTCCTTAAAGCCAGAAGTGGTAATGTCGTAACTAAAACCAAAATACCAATTTGTCCACTCCACTGCAATTTTAGGAATCAAGGCATCATCTAAGCGATCTGCAATTCCTAATAGAAAATTGAGTTCCTTTCCTCTGTGCTGATTTAGATATAACCGAATGTAACCACCCAAAACAGTTTCGATAAACGGATCCTGATTTTGATATTGTACATGCAGTAAAAGATCGAGAGAGTTAGTCAAACGAAAACTAGGAGTAAGGTTAAAATTAAACCGCATTGGTAATTTTATCGAAAGGGATTGATCGAAAAATTTTTGATCCGGTTTATTTAAATGAAATGCAGCAACACCAAAATCGATTTTGGTTCTTTTGGATTTTTGCCAACGGTAATTGATACCTCCTGATACATCCATGAATGTAGTTGAAGTATTATTAAAGTCCTCTCCTGTTGGTCTGCTTGGATCGTAATTATCAACCCATTGTGCATCCCATTGTAATTCATCTGGATTGAATCTTCTTTGGGAAACTCCTATTAGACCACCTAGAGTAATTAAATTATTTAGATTAATTGGATATGTATAAGATACACTTAAACCCAGATGTGCTAATCCAAGACGAGAATCCCCAGCTCTGTCATAATTGAAAAGAAGACCTGCATTCCAGTTGCCTTTGGTTTTCCACTTTTTAGGATGGAATCTCATATCAAATGAACCTGTTACAGTAAGGTATCTAACAATATCTTCAACAAACCATTGGCGCTTGTAATTAATAGCAATGCGTTGATCGCCATTAAAAACACCGGTCAAACCCGGATTGACATTTAAGGGAGTTGTATAAAATTGAGAATGATGAATATCCTGTCCATAAATGGAAAGCGAACCCAAAATGACTATAATTAAAAAGGAAAGTAGAAGTCGAGTCATATTCACACTGTTATTATTAAAAATATTGATAATATATAAAATCCTAATGATTAGAATTATATAATATTAGCACCAATTTTTTTTCAATAAATCAGCAATGGGATGCCATCAAAGTTAAACCAACGCAATAAATTACGATGACAAATATATCGAATAATTATGAGAAAAACTTTGACATTATTTGATTAGGGTTACATTTCCTTTTTCCGCATATTTCTGGCCATCTACGCAAATGGCTTTAAAGTAATAGGCATAAACATCAGGAGGTAATTCAGTACCATTAAATCGCCCATCCCACCAGACAGTAAGATCTTTTGTTTCAAATACTTTTTGGCCCCACCTATCATAAATGTATAATTCAATTGATTCGAGAAAATTACTTCGAACCTGAAGGATATCATTTTCTTTATCTCCATTCGGACTAAAAATATTAGGCATAAAAATATCTGATTCATTGCACCGGGGCCTTATGACGATGACGCGGACATCCGTTTGATCAAGGCAACCATCTTCGTTTTTAGCCTGCACTGTATATAAAATTGAATTCGTTGGTTTCGCAATCGGATCCGTGCATGTATCACAACTAAGATCATAAGGAATTATCCATTTGTAATTCTTATAACCCAGGCTTACATGTAACACAGTTGAATCACCCAAATTAATGGTATCTTCTTCAGCATATGCTTCGAGTGGTGGATTAAAACGGCTGATATTTACCAAAAAACTGTCATTGAACGCACATCCATATTCATCGACAAAGTTTAGATAAAATACGGTGGTGTCAATTGGTTTTATTCGTATTGAAGATTTGCTGGTATCTGTAATAATAAAGCGTTGTGGTGTCCATTCCAATTTGTATTGATGACCATCGAGATTATTAAATTTTATAAAGCCATCCGTTTCAGGACATAATTGCTTTGTACCAGTCAACTCGTATTTATGTGATACAGGTACAATTTTAAAAGAATCTTTTTCTCCGCAACCATATTGATCAGTTGCATACGCAAAAATGTACATTGAATCTTTGAATTCTTTCTCTAATTGATATCCTGTACCAAGTAATATTCCAATTTCGTCTGTCCAGAATATAGAATCGACGGAACTTGTAGTTGCTTGTAAGATTAATTTTTTAGTATAACATAAAACGGTGTCTGAATTAATCTGAAGATTTATCGGAGGAGGAATAAATACGGTGACTGCTCTTTCAATAAAACAATCAGGCACATTCTTATCTATAATACGAACTTGATATGTGGTTGTCTTTGTTACGCTAGCTGTTGGATTCTTGCTATTTGGGTCATCCAGACCATCTGCAGGAGTCCACAAATAGGTATAATTTGTATCTGGATTTTCATTCAGTTTTACTGGAAAACCGTGACAACTGATGACTCGATCTCTTATATTTACTTTAATAAAACCTACGTCAATTACTTTTGTCAATACATTTTTACAATCCGATTCAACCAATAAGCTGACCGTATATGTTCCAGAATGATTATACATGTGAACAGGACTATTTTCATTGGAAACATTTCCATCTCCGAAGTCCCAACTATAATTACCTGGTGAACTATTATTACTAAAACTTACCAATGTATTATCGCAGTTCTTATCGACTTTGAAAGCAACATTCGGCTTGCATAGAGTTCGAATATCGACAGAATCAATTGCGGTACATTTATACTGATTTTCAAGAATAGCATACAATCTGTAAGCACCACAGTCCGAATAATTTAAAACAATACTATCGGTTCCCTGTCCGGAGATAATTTTATCAGTAGGAAACCATTGGATCGTTGCCTGATGCTCGGGGCGTAAATTATTTAATCGCAATCCAAATGTATCGTCTTCACAAATGACTATCGAATCAATAGATGTTTCAATAATTACTTTTTCATTTTCAATAATAATACTATCAGATCCCGGACAATTGGATGCACTCTTCGCTCTTACGTAGTAGGTCTGTTTCCCGTTTTGATTTGTAAAATAATTAAAAGAGCCTGTTTTTATAATGTTAGAGAAATCTGGTTTGTCAGACCATTCAATTGTACTTTCTACGCCTCCTATCGCTAATAAATTTACAGTATCACTGCAAATCACGGAATCACCCTGAATATCAATATCCAACAATTTAGAAACTTTGACAAGCACAGAATCTTCTTCAATACAATTTCCATCGGTAATGGTTACTTTGTAAAGAATATCACTCATCGGATTTGCAATCGGATCCGGACAATTGTTGCAACTCAAATCTGTAGATGGTGACCAGGTATAGGTAAATCTTGAATCTGGATTTGAAATTAATTTTGTTGATTCTCCAAGGCAGATTGGAATTTTTTCGGAAATAAAATTCGCTTTTAGACGATTTAAAATGAACTCATTTTCCATGGTATCCTTGCATCCCCCGGAAGAAGTTACAATTAAATTTACAAACAATCTTCCTGTGTCAGTAAAAACAAATTTTGGGTTCTGTTTTGTGGACGTGTATATATTATTCTTTAACTGTGTAAACCAATTCCAATTGGTAATATGCAGAAGTGAGTCAAAGGATTTATCTATAAATGATATTTCAATACTATCATTGCAAGATCCGTATGTTATATCAAAGTCACTACCTAATAAGCCGTCATCATAAAGGAAAATATCTTTATAAGTAGTATCGATACAATCTTTAGCCCTGATTGCAACCAATGCCACGGTATATTTTCCAGGTTTAGGAAACTTAAATATCGGATTGGTGTCTTTTGATATGTATTGATTACTTGGGTAATCAAAAATCCAGGTATAATCTTTTGAATTAATACTATTATTAAAAAATTGAACAGTGCTATCCCCTTTACACAAGACGGAATGATCTGCTTCAAAATTTGCAACTGGGTTGGTAGTACAAAAACGAACATTGTATTCAAAATCTCTCCGTATTCTTGAAAGGAGTTTTCCATTTCTGTATTCATCGATGCAAATACCGATTAAATATTGTCCCAACGCACTGGGTTGGCCTGTAAGTAATCCTGTTTGCCTGTCTAATTTAAGTGGTGGGTTTCCACCCAATAAATCATTAAGACTAAAAGGTGATTTATATGTTACCAATGGAAAAGGCGGTCTGCTTGGTCTCGTTGGTTTAGAATTGGAAGTATCAGCACCTGCATAAGGTACGCACAATGTGTACACTAATGAATCACCTTCTTCATCGGTAACGGAATTGTCAAAAACAATAGGACGGTCTCCACATATATATATTGAAGGGAATGGTCCGAACTTTGGTGCTTTATTACAATATCTCAATGCATCTTCTGAAATGATAATGCTGTATGTAGCACCTATTAATTCGGGTTCTGTAATATTTGTTATGGTTTTATTTCTGCAACAACGTTGATATGCCAGGATGTATCCACCCTTTCTAAAAGGCAATTCAATTTTACCTCTATATGTAGTGGTATGCACACACACATCACCACCAATGACTTCACACTCCGTTCTTAATATTTCATTTAAGGTGTCATCCTTACGAAAGTCCAATAACATGACTCCAAATAGTCCTAAGTTGCGAATCTGCGCGCCTTCGGCATCAAATATGCCGATATGGGCCGGATCATCAAATTCAG
Source organism: Saprospiraceae bacterium (assembly GCA_043769965.1). GTDB lineage: Bacteria > Bacteroidota > Bacteroidia > Chitinophagales > Saprospiraceae > Vicinibacter. Next base: position 2,152 of record JAYVIT010000311.1, on the reverse strand, counting down.
CTTCAGGGCTGCCATTAAAGCAGTCTCTTCTCAATGTCAATGTGATCTCATAGGATTGGGACGGAGGCATCCCTCCCAGACATCTGTAAGTCATTTCTCCACCAACAATGTGACTTGATTTTGCATCTGATAAGCCAATACCATAAAATGCAATTATCAATATGGCTTTTAGAATAAATCTATTTTTACAATGAATCATTGTTTTCATATGTTCATTTTATTGCTCTTCAACACCTTTTAATATTTCTAATATTTCAACTCTTCGTTCGTAAGCGGCTTTCAGATTGTATATTGAATTTCTTGTATCCTCCAGACTATCACTTACATCACTCGAAGAAAATGCTTCCCCATACGGAATTTCCTTTATTTTAAAATTTCGGTTGACAATATAGTTATGAAACACTTCATTGTTATACCGGTCAAATTCATTGCGAACAGAAGAAACCCTTCGGGACGAAAGTTTTTGATTGTATTCAGACTTCGCACGTGGTGATGCAAAACCTTTGAGAAAAATATCAATTTCATGGCCCTCTTCGAGGATTATAATTAATTTCTCCATAAACAATTTTAATTTCTCTGCATTCTTCTTTACATTTTGCTCGAAGAAAGTATCGATTTCCAAAATGGCCAGTTCCTTTTTTGCTCCTTTCATTCTACTTGTAAATTCTTTAATATAAGTAGCTTTCCTATTGTAGTAATCATTATAAATATTTAGAAAACCAACTAAAGTAGTATATGAATCTGATCTGGGATCAGGCATGTCATTTTCAAAAAACAAGCGTATAGGTAATAATTTCCTGAGATCGGCAATTGCTTTTAATTCCAGAAAAAGTTTCCGTTCCAAAATTGGTTCTAAGGAAGTCTCTAAAGGAGAGATGATAATATTTGCTGGCTCATACTTATTCTTCCTGGCAACCAGCTTATATGTTTTTCCTTTCTTCAATTTAAAATCAAAAAAATTACTATCCGGATTGGTAGTGGATTTTAAAATGCGTTCATTATCCATATCCCATAATTCAACCGTTACTCCTTTCAGATTTACATTAGTTGTGCGTTCAAAAGTAAAAGCATTAAGGTATTTGTATTCCGTCAGGTATAAATTTTTTGTTATCTCACTAAAATCTTCCAAATCGATTGCATTGCAAATTGTGGTATCACTAACCCATCCTTCTTTGCTTCCGATAACGAGGTACTTTTTGTCTTCTGTAATTTTTAATTTATAATTTGATGTATCGGGAATCTTATTTGCAAATTCAGTAGAATCATTTTCTGTGATGTCAATGATTTGAATACGAACGTTTTTTAAAGGCGAACTATCAAATTTGTCAAATGTATTTACTACCAGATCAATACTCGCAGGTATGTAATTGATTTTGTAAATGTCAAAACAACAGGCCTGAATATCATCATCTAAAAATGTTGAACTGGGTTTATTGGAAACCATAAAAGCTTTGCGTTTTGAAGCATTCTCAAAATAATAAAGATCGTCATAGCTGCTATTAACTGAAGCACCAAGATTGATTACTTTATTTGCTTCTTTCCCCTTGAAAGCAAATTTAAAAATATCTAAACCACCAAATCTCTTATGGCCCTTGCTGCTAAAGTATAGGACATTTTGAGCACTATTTAAAAATGGACTGAATTCATCTTCTTCAGTATTTATATATTCCAAATTTTCCGGAGTAGTTGTGGAATTGTCCTCATTCAACAAGACAGAATAAATATCAAATCCACCTTTTCCTCCTGGTCTGTTACTGGTAAAATACAATTTCTCAAGTTTGGTTTCCGGATCAATGGTAATGTTTGGTTGAGTTGTAGAATATCCAGATCTGTTGACAGGATCGGTCATTTTTATTTTTGGTCCCCATCCTTTGTCATTTTTAATTTTCATGAATAGATCACAAATGAGGTTTGTTTTGTTTTGTTGGTATTGGCAAACAGTAAAAAACAATTTATTGCCTTCCTGATTGAAACAAGCATGTCCCATATGGACATCCTCTTCAGATATCCCAGGCTCCAGATCTATTGGGGTCAAAGTGTTTAAATTGTATTTTAAAATTTTACCAGAATTCTTAGGGACGTCACCTCGTTTTGCTTTTTCAAAATAATTTTGTGAGCTAATGTATAAAACGCTGTCATTAAAGTAAGGACT
>JAYVIT010000310.1:0-2328 GCA_043769965.1 Saprospiraceae bacterium | reverse complement strand
ATGATATAGATGGGTCAATGATACTAGAGGAGTAGAGAAGAATTTCATTCTTCAGTCCTCAAACCTCTGCACTTTCAGTGCAGAGTAATTTAGTTGAATGCTGTCATTCCGAACGCCAGTGAGGAATCTTGAAAAAATGGACTGGTAAATAGTACAATTTGTTATACACACCCTCGATTATTGAATGACTATTTTGGCTGAATATAATTTTTTTCCGTCGGAGATTCTTACAAAATAAATTCCGGCTGGTTGTGAGGAAATATCAATATCAAAATTGTTAAATTGTTTAATTGCTGTCCCAACAGTACTGTTGGGATTGGAATATTTAATTGAAGTTCCGATGGCATTAAATATTTCTACCTTATAATTATTATTATGAATAATTTGATTTAAATCTATTTGAAAGATTCCATTATTCGGATTTGGATAAATAGAAATCAAATTATCATGCTGATTTGATTGATTAACTTTTGTAGAAAGCAATGGACAATTGTAATTTTGACCTTGATAAAAAGAATGAATGGACCTGACGCGATCTTTGAGTACTTTAATTGAAGTCAGGTTGTTGCCAACATAATCACGAGCATATGGAAAGGCAACATCAAGGCAAATACTTGCACCAGAATTTAGATTAACAGGACCAACGGTTGTTATTCCTCTTCTATCTCTTGCAATATTTCCCAATTCGAATTCAGTCCATCCTGTACCTAATGGATCTCCACCAAATGCAAAAGAGCTTGTATCTATTGATCCAGGGTTATAGCCTGTTCCGCCTCTGGTTAAAGGAGTACCATTACGCCATACACCTTGCAAGTAATTGTAATATTCTATAGCTGTTCCAGGATCGGTAGTGGCTGGAGGCGGATTTCCCAAAACGTTGGCATAATACATAAATGTAGATAATGGATGATTGAGAATCACGCAGCCCTGTGCGGGTGAATTATTACCATAAATTCTATCATTTGTTGTGCCATTATATCCATACGACATATTAAGCAAGCTATCACTTCCTACAAAATCATTAAAATATTCACCAATTTCCATATCCAGAAATATACCAACATAAACATTAAAATAATCAATTGCTCGACGGTTTATAATTTGAAAATTTACAAAAACAGTTTGATTCAACGCCGAATCTGCTATTGAAGCAAATGAATATGCCATTCCATGAATTTCTATGCCCATGATTTCAGCATGAGAATTAGTATGTAATTGCTTGGCATCATTTGTTATAAAGAAAATAGCCTGATCTCCTCTAATATCGGGATAATCTCCATTTGCAGGGTCATAGATAGTATTGGAATTTACGTCAACGTATGGAGCGAGATCAACTGCCTCACCATTAGAAACATTTCCATTTCCCGGCCAATTGTGAATTGATGCAGGTACTTTATATCCTGTCATTTTATAGTTTGCAACATGATCTAATATTGTCGATTTATTAATTTTCCAAACATTGTTATATCTCAAAATATAAGATGAGTCTCCATAGTCAAATGCTATTGGCCCATAATAAATATCTACTAAAGTGGAATTAGGATACTGTTGAGCTGCAAGATGTAGATTATTATCACTATCATATCCTCCGATCCAAATTCCACCTGAAAAGATCGAACTTTTTTTACTTCCTTTAGGTACTTCGAATTTATTAAAATTAAATAAACTACCATCAGACTGAATTCCAGCTGAAACATCATTGATATCTAGCAATGCAGATTCTTGTCCCAATAATTTTGTACAACTGAATAAGCAAAAAGCAATGATTGTATTTTTCATTATATGGAATTTTATTCACCTTAGAAAGATACTAAGTTAATCGAAGAACTTGGCCATTTGTGTTTAAATTTAATACTATTTTTCGCGTATAAGGCTTCATATATGGGTAAATATGATCTCATCTAGAATTAACATTAAGTATATGTATGCCGCAATAAGTAGAATGAAAGACATGACATTTTTTAGAAAATAACTTCCTCGCTACTAAAACCACAAAAAAAAATGTCATGTCTAGTTCAGCATTTCCATTCGAATAATAAATCCTCAAACAATCTATCTGCTATCCGTTATCCAATTTCAGATATCTCATAGCTTTACTTCATCCATATCTCCAACGCTCCCAAATCCGGTGTTGATGTTACAAGATTGGCTTCTGGATAATTTTTCAACAATTCTTCGACAGCTGCTTTGAGTTTCCCTTGTCCACGTCCATGAATGATACGGATGAAAGGAAATTTTTTGCGGATTGCCTTTTCCATAAATTCTCTGCATTTCTCTAATTGAAATTCAATGATGTGCGGATGAGGATTATTCTGTTTTTCAGGTGCC
>JAYVIT010000309.1:0-2617 GCA_043769965.1 Saprospiraceae bacterium | reverse complement strand
ACTTAAAACGCAGCATGCAGAAAAATATAAAGTATGGACACTGAGAAATGACAGCATTCATTCTTTGATAAATTCCTCCCAATTCGATGTTGCAAATCCTGCATTAAAAAATGAATTGCAGGAATTAAACCAGAATAGAAAACAGCTACGGGAAGAAGTTAAAAGCTATGTTGCCATCAATTTACCAAACCAGGAATCTAATGATCGTGATTATGTTTTTTTGCATTACATCCTGCATTATCTTCCTCATGGCTTTATCGGCCTTATGATTGCCGTTATCTTATGCGCTGCAATGTCCTCAATATCCGCAGAAATGAATGCGCTTTCAGGAACTTCCACCATTGATATTTTAAAAAGACATTTTCCAATTTTTGCTTTAAAAAGATCAGATATATTTTGGACCAGGATTCTTACTGCCTGTTGGGGGGTGATCATTATCGGATTTGCTCTGTATGCCAGCTTGTTTGAGAATCTTATCCAGTTTATCAACATCATTGGTTCAATCTTCTACGGAACTGTATTGGGAATTTTCCTCACTGGCTTTTATGTAAAATCAGTAAAAGGCAATGCCGTATTCTACGCCGCACTTATAGCGCAGGCAACAATTTTATTGCTATTCACATATACAGATCTCGGATTTCTTTGGTACAATGTAATTGCATGCACCATCGTAGTCTTGTTATCTCTACTTTTCGAAAAAACTACAAATCAGAAAATTAAAAGTGAAAAGTAAAAAGTGGACAAGGGACAAATAATAATTGTAAAAATTTAAAAACTAATTGCCCCTTGCTTATTGCCTCTTGCCAACTTCCTAATTGCTCCACTCCTTTATGGAGTCATCATTAAACTTCACGTATTCATCATTCTTTGCTTCAATAGCCATGGCTTTAGATTTTTGAGCGACTGCAATCGCTTCTTCTTTACGTCCCAATTTGGCAAGAATCAAAGATTCAACTCTTAATTTCCAGAATTGTGCATCCATTTGATTGGCTTTCTGGATCCAAGCCAAAGCTTGATTCAAGTCTTTGTTGGTATCAAAATAATATCTTGCTGCATTGTAAAAGTCATTACTGGTTGGCCCTGCCATAACTTTTTCAATATTCTTGACTACTTTACTATCTGTATCAAACCTTAATTTGATTGGAACCATAGTTGTTTCCCAAATCAAATTGAGGGTTGCAGACGAGTTTCTCAATTCATTTACATCGATGAGAAAAGTTTCCACGGTATAAGGTATAAGCTCAGGCATGACTTTGACATGAGCCGCCTCCTTTGTTAGGTCAAAACTTTCAGGCAAACTTGTTACTGTGGCATCTGAATAAAATATTACTTCCCATTGATTCTCCCCGGGAATAGTAAAAAGAGCATAAGTACCCTTTGATACTTTGACACCTTCTATTTCTACGTCATCACTAAAAGTCACTTTTGTTGGTGAATTTGCGCCAGTACGCCAGGCTTTTCCATAAGGCACCAGGTCTCCAAAGACGATCCTGTCTTTTTTGCTTGGTCTTGAATATTCAATATTGATAGTTCCCAATCCCACCTTTTGCTCCAATTTTCCAAGAGGGCTCGGTGCTGGGGTCGTAATCTGGCCAAATAGAGGCATAAAGACTACGTTAAGTAAACAGATTAATGCATTTTTCATTTGGTTAAAATTTTATGAGTAACAAAATAAGACTAAAATGGATGCAAAAATAATAAATCCTATATATTATGAAAATTAATAATATGTTTTTATCTTTGTCGCATCAAAATAGAAAATTATGGTAATAGCTGCAACATGCGTCCTCTGTTTTTTATTCAGTTGGTTTTTATTGCAAAGGAATATTTCGGAACAAGAGCAATCATAGTTCAAAACTCCGGTTAATTTCCCAGTTCACCTATATTCTCGGTGTTATCCATTTATTCATCCGTGACATCGGTGATTTATCCGTGTCATCCGCGTTCTTTTAGCGAAATTCAATCTGTCTAATTAATTCTTCCTTAAGCTCTTTGTTCAATTGTTGAATAATCTTTTCTTTATTGTACATCAATTCTTGTCTAAGAGGAGCCGAACTTATCCAAACGGATAAAACACCTTTCTTCAATTGTACTTTAGTCGTGTACATGGCCATATTGTGATACAGATTTTTCCAAAGCTCTTCCAGTTTCTTGTCCAGGAGTTTGTCTTTTAAATGTTTCTGAGCTGTAAAATCTTTTAATATATCCTGCAGGCTAAATTCCCGATGCTTCATATTTGATTCATACTTCCATTAGTTATTTGATAAAGATACGCTGATCCGGGCAACTTTTTAATGAGATCAGAAACTCGGTTCACATGGGTATCCGTAATAAAGCACTGATCGATTTTCTCTTGTTGTAAAATTTCTAAAAACTTACCAACTCTCAATGAATCCAATTTTGCAAAAATATCATCAAGTAAAACCAAAGGCGTCGAACCACTGGCTTGCCTTAAATAATTAAATTGTGCCAATTTCATAGCAACAACAAAACTCTTAATCTGACCTTGTGATCCAATTTCATTCAACTCATGTGAATCCATTATACAATTTAAATGATCTCTGTGTATACCAACATTTGTACGCAATGAATAATAATCTTTATCCCTTGATTGTTT
>JAYVIT010000308.1:0-2483 GCA_043769965.1 Saprospiraceae bacterium | reverse complement strand
CAAATCAGTTTTATGAAATTAGTTTAACTGCAAATAAATCAAGTCGTTCGTTGATTCCTGCAAATGAAGACGAATTTAGGCAAATGAATTATGAATGGCTTTGCAGTTCAGAAAAAAATGAAATTGAAATTGATGCAGCTCAATTTGATCAATTTATTCAAAGTAATACAGCAACTTTGGTTGATGTTCGCGAACCCTGGGAGCTGCCTATTATACAGGAATTTGAATATCTTAAAATACCTTTATCACAAATAAATGAGCGTACAAAGGAAATTAATAGAGATACCATAATTCTGTTTTGCCAGTCTGGTAAAAGAAGTTTAATAGCTGCGCAACAATTATCGGTTATTTTTGGATCTTCTAAAATGATCTTTAGTTTACAAGGTGGCATTAAAAGTTGGTTACTAAAGAATAGAATCCATTTATCATGAAGAAAGAGAAACTTAAAAATATTTTTGTTGAAGGTGCAATTCCTGCCTCCTTAGTTGCGGATAGTATACAAAAGCACAACAGTATGACAGATATTGGCGGGCATAGTATTTTTCTTGGCCAGGTTCGAGCGGATACACATGATGGAAAAGGAACAGTAGCTATTGAATATACTGCTTTTGAAGAACTGGCGCTTGAAAAAATGTATGAAATCCGGGAATCAATTTTTGCAAAGTATCCAATCAAATGTATGCACATTCATCATAGTTTGGGAAAAGTATTAGCCGGTGAGATCTGTTTATTGGTATTCACATCATCTTCGCATCGGGAAGCTGCGATTTCTGCTTGCACTGAATTAGTAGAACTCATTAAAGGTGAATTACCCATTTGGGGAAAAGAACTATTTGAAAACAATAGTTATCAATGGAAAGTAAATAAATAGTATGGTTAATATCACACATAAGCAAAACACTCTACGACAAGCAATAGCTACGGCTATTGTCACTGTAAGTTCAAAAGAAACTATTGATGCAATAAAAGACAAGAAAATTCCTAAAGGAGATTTGTTCGAATTTTCTCGGGCAGCTGGATTGCTAGCTGTAAAAAAAACGAGTGATACTATTCCCGACTGTCATCCAATACCAATTGAATACACCGTAATTAATTATCAAATTTTAGAATTAAGTATTAAAGTAACAGTTGAAGTACATACTATTTATAAAACAGGAGTTGAAGTTGAAGCCATGCATGGAGCTGCTATCACTGCTCTTACGATGTATGATATGTTGAAACCAATTGATAAGGGTGTTGAAATTGCGCAGATTAGATTAGAAAGCAAGAAAGGTGGTAAATCAGATTATAAAGAAGAATCGGTGAATTCAATAAGATGTGCTGTGATAGTTTGTTCAACGAGTATTTCAAAAGGCCTAAATGAAGATAGGACTGGAAAAGTAATTATCGAGAAATTAAAACAATTTAAGTTACCAACGCAACATTATGAAGTTATTCCGGATGATATAACTTACATTCAAACCAAACTTAAACAATTGAGTCAAGACGGTTATCAATTAGTACTTTTTACTGGAGGTACGGGACTTGGCCCTATGGATGTTACTCCTCAGGCAATTATACCATTATTAGATGTAGAAATCCCAGGCATAATGGAAACAGCACGTCAGTATGGTCAGCAAAGAATGCCTTTTGCGATGTTGTCAAGAGGTGTAGCGGGATTTATAAAAAACACTTTGGTGATTACTTTACCTGGATCATCAAATGGCGCTTCAGAAAGTATTGATGCTTTGTTTCCTTATGTGTTACATGTGTTTAAAGTTGCAGAAGGATTTAGACATGAATTATAATGGATACATCTGTAATGAAGAATCTTTCCGAAACAAAGGTGTACTTACAAGATACGCTATTTTTTTTGGAAGTAAAATCCTGATCTGAAAAAGGGAATATTAAATTTCGGAAATCGGATTCTTATACTCATGGATTCAATTATCTTTGTATCCTAATATTACCACATGAATAAACTCTACTTGTTCTTCTTCATCCTCAGCATGGCCTATTTTTCCAATGCACAAATTATCATAAATGAAATCATGTACAATCCTCCGGAAAGTGGAACAGATTACTTAGAATACATAGAATTTTTGAATACCAGCAATTCTCCAGTAAATATTTTAGATTATTCAATAAAGGATGCTGTAGTCATGACATTTCCCGATACAACTATTCCAGCATTTAGTTACTTTGTCATTTGTGTGGATTCCTTTAAACTGGATAGTGTTTTAGGAATAAAGGCTATGCAATGGCAGGGTGGTGCTCTCCGAAATACTGATGAAGTGATTACTTTATTAGATGCCAATGCGAATTTTCTAGATAGTGTGCATTACCATAGTTCATGGAGTTCTTTAGCCAGTGGGAACGGAGCAAGCCTCGAATTGTGCAATACTTTAGCAGATAATTCACTTCAGGAATTCTGGCGACCCTCAGAACATAATACTGGAATACAATTAAATGGAAAAATCATTTTAGCTACTCCTGGTATACTG
>JAYVIT010000307.1:0-3764 GCA_043769965.1 Saprospiraceae bacterium | reverse complement strand
CCCCTCACCCTCAAAGGTAGTTATCCTAACTAAGTGAAGCAAATTGTTTACCCTTTTACGTCTGCCATGGAAGCACCAAAGTTGATATGTAAAACATTACCATTTGGTGTGACCAAAGCAGGAACTGACTTTACACCTTTGTTTTCCGCTTCCGCAATTCTGTTGCGGTCTTGTCCAATGTGAACCACTTCCACATTGTTATCGCCAACAAGGTTGAGGATATCATGTTCTGCACTAAGACAAACAGGACATCCTGCATGATAAAAAACTGATTTTGTCATTTGTTATTGAATTTATTTGTTCATTGGCAATATTGCCAATGAACAAATATAGTTAGGATAACTAACAAAACAAGAACTCCTTTTTAATACTTATTTTTTCAGTCTGGATGGTCTTGGCTATTGCGTCGTTTTACACTAGCCTTTAACTTGTATTATTAGTATTTCCGTCATGAATACCATTTCACCCATTCCTGATTGATTAAATTAATGATTAACTTACATTGGCAGGATCCCTTATTGCCACGAGCAAGGCCATTGCCACAAGAGTATTTTCATTGATTTATAATGTTTATTAGATTACAGGAAAACAACCAGAACTTAGCAATCCGGTCCGGTTTTCTGGGGTTTCCACATAGCACAAGAAAATTGAACTGGATTGGTGGTTGCTTCTAACAAAAAAACAGGAAAAACACCCTACTAAAAACAGGGTTTTTCCTCTTATCTGGTATGTTCCAGTGATAGACCTTTGGTTCCGTCAGTACTAAAGATATTTTTTTTTTAATACCGATTATAATGAATGTAACCAACATCACTCAAAAGCTCATAAAGTACTATGCCCCTGTACTTTATTATTTTGAAATGTGGTCTATTTCAAAGCAAATTTTTCCCGATAAATTTTTAAAGGTCAAAACAAAAGGACGGAAAACATTCCTGGCATGATTTCCGGCCAAATATCATTTTAAAAAATTAAGGTAAACGTACCTTTTTAAAATATAGACAAAATATATCGACTCAAGGCATTAAATCAACGCCGGATATCACCCTAAAAATTAGATATTCTATAATTGAGATTATCCTTGAAGATGGTTAATCCATTTAAGACCTCAGCCAGATCCTGGCTGGGGTTTTTTTAATCGCGGATTTAAGGGATTGAAAGGATGTACACAGAATCAAGTATAGATTAGCTTATGTTTCAAAAAGCCATTTGGTGGGACTTATCTTTGCCGGCTAATTCTTTAGATGCAGCTTTTTACTATATTTTCAAATCTCACTGAATTTCTGGATACAGAAAAACAAGCAGGTCATAAAATCGCGTTCATTCCCACGATGGGAGCACTTCATGAGGGTCATATTTCTTTAATTGAATTGGGAAAAAAATACGCTGATATTACGGTTTGCAGTATTTATGTTAATCCAAGCCAGTTTAATAATGATGATGATTTAAAGAAATATCCCAGAAGTTTTGATAGCGATGCACGTTTGCTCGAGCAAGTAAAATGTGATGTTTTATTTATGCCTGATGATGGAGAAATTTATCCACCCGGACTTGACACAACCATTCATTTGAATTTAGCTAATCTGGATCAAGAAATGGAAGGACGCTTCAGGCCCGGACATTTTAAAGGTATGCTACAAGTTGTCAAGCGGCTATTGGATATCGTTCATCCGGATTATTTATTAATGGGACAAAAAGACTATCAACAGTTTAGCCTGGTCCATCATATGATCGGGCAATTACAATTACCCGTTCAATTGATCATCGGCCCAACAATCCGGGAAGCAGATGGACTCGCGATGAGCTCAAGGAATCAAAGATTGAGTATAGAGGATCGAAAATGTGCGAATGCGATTTATAAATACCTTCTCGAATTAAAAAGTCAACTATATACTATAGCTATTGAGCACTTGCAAAACGATTTTATGACCGCTTTGAAAAATGCTGGACTCAAACCAGAATACCTGGAAATTGTTGATGGATTTTCACTTCAAAAGGTCATTCATCCTGATCAGCATGAATGCATAGTTGCCTGTGTTGCAGCCTGGGTCGGGGATGTCAGACTTATAGACAATCTCATCTTAAAAGGCAACTTGCTTTGAACTATTTGAGCCTGAAGCCATTTTAATAGCGCGGTCAATTCTGCATTTAGGTTTAATTATCATCACTGTGGTCAATATTAAATCAGCCACTATTAATCTAAATCGGCGGTCGGCGGTCGGTGGTCGGTCGGCGGTGGTCACATTGTTCTCATTTTTGTTAATTTTGTCCCCATGTTTTTACAATTCTTTAAATCGAAAATTCACAGAGCAACAGTAACTGAAGCAAATCTCAATTATGTGGGAAGTATAACCATCGATGAAGTATTGATGAAAGCTGCTACTATTTATGAAGGTGAAAAAGTTCAAATCGTGAATAACAATAACGGGGAACGATTTGAAACCTATGTCATAAAGGGAGAAGCTGATTCAGGAATGATTTGTCTTAATGGGGCCGCTGCACGCAAAGCTGAAGTAGGAGATATTATCATCATCATTTCATATGCTTTCTTAAGTCCTGAAGAAGCCAAACAATATCATCCGGTATCTATACTTGTTGATGAAAAAAACAAGATCATCTCATAATGAATTTTTGTTTGTCCATTTTATTTTCAGAAACTCATTTTTTTGTAACTATAAAAACTTCCAAAATTTATTTGCTATTAAAATAAGAGTCCCTTGAATGCTTATATAAAAAACATACTTCAACTTATTATTTTTTTAAGCATTGGACTTGGAATCATGTATTTTCTGTACACCAAGAATCAATCCGCATACTTAGTGTATTGCCAGACGAATAACATACCTTCAGAAAATTGCAGTTTGCTGGACAAACTAAAATCGGATTTCAACACCATTAATTATTTTTGGATTTTTATGATTTTGGTAGGCTTTGGAATGACGAATTATTCCAGGGCGATTCGCTGGCGGATTATTTTAAATACCCTAAATTTTAAAGCCGGGTTTATCAATTTATACTGCACGGTGAATGTGGCTTACCTTGCTAATCTTGGTTTGCCCAGGATTGGTGAATTTGTCCGTGCCGCACTGCTTTCTAAGTATGAACGTTTGCCTTTTGATAAAGTATTTGGAACTGTAGTAGTAGATCGCATTGCAGATATGTTTTCTTTTTTATCATTAATCCTGCTTGCATTTGTCTTAGATTCAAAAACATTTTTCACCTTTTTCAATACCTACGCGAGTTTTCCGCATCTCGGTTTTAATATTATGTATATCCTTGTTTTTCTATTGATCATTATTATCCTTTGGAGATTCAGAAACAGTTTATTAAAAATGAATTTTATCAGCAAGTTTATAACTTTTCTGTCAGGTATCTGGACTGGAATCATTTCAATCCGCAATTTAAAAGAGCGAAATAAATTTATTGTACATACTATTTTAATCTGGCTTTGGTTTTACCTGATGTTCGTATTTGCATGCAAAGCATTTCCTCCAACAGCACAGTTGGGAATCATTCCGATGCTGGTTGTTTACGTCTTTGGAAGTTTTGGAGTATTTATTCCTTCACCAGGAGGCATGGGAACGTATCATTTTATGGTGATTCTGGGATTGGGTCTATATGGACTTCAACAAACAGATGCTTTTTCTTTTGCAAACATTGCATTTGCATCAGCACAGTTTTTGGCCCTGATCATTTATGGTGTAATATCATTGATTATTTTATCTGTGACAAATAAAACGCAAGAAGGTATTGCTCTTGAAAAATGA
>JAYVIT010000306.1:0-16693 GCA_043769965.1 Saprospiraceae bacterium | reverse complement strand
AATTCAAAAATGCTTAAGCTCTCAAACTTTTTTTCCATATTTAATTTTTAAGTAGCTCTAAGTTAAGCATTTATTTCGTATTTTAGATGCCTAATTCAGAAAAATTATTCAATAATTATTTTTCTCATAAAAATACTTCCTCCAATAATACCCACTCACCCCCACAAAGAACGAAATCACACCAATAAAAAGGAGTTCTTGTTTTAGAATCGACCATCCATGACTTGTAAAAAAGGATAACATATTTAATGGAGATACCGGAATTGGTCTTACAGGAAAAAAATAACGTTCACTTGAGAAAGGTATAAAAAATCCAACTCCTAATCCTCCATCCGTCATTGCATCAAATACACCATGACTCACAGTGCAAGCGAAATAGTACCAACTAATAGAAATGAAATCAATTGATTTTTCACTTTCTTCTTTGAAGAAATACCGACACACTAGAATTCCAAGGATTATTGCAAATACAATTGAATGTGAAAATCCACGGTGCCCCAACATACTTCCATATCGAATACCAAATTCAAAACCAATGACATCCAGATCAGGTATGGTCGCACACGCTATTGAAAGCAATAAGGTGGGAAGTAGTTTTCCCTTATAAGGCCTAAATGGAATCAGACTTACTACGAAAAGAGCATGACCAAAAGATGAAGGCATAAGGATTAATTAAACATTGCAATAATTATTTTAAACAATTTAACAATGCAACAATGCAACAATTTAGCAATTTAACAATTCAACTGACAAATAAACTAGAACTTACCTCATCAGCAATATATTTTCCTTGCCTGCTGAGGATATAATTTCCATTATTATACAAAATATTCCCTTTATTTATTTGTTTATTAATATCGGATATTAAATTTAGAGCAAATTCGGCAAAATAATTTTCAAGACACTGCTCATTAATTCCCTCAATTCTTCTCAGTTGCAGCATAAGGTATTCATTGCATTGATTTGCCCTGGTTAATACTTCACTTTCAAAATAAGGTAAGTCATTATCAATAGCCTGAATATAAAATGCATTGTTTGCTATGTTCCATCTTCTGCTATTTTTATTGAATGAATGAGCAGCAGGGCCAAAACCAAAGTATGGTATGCCTTCCCAATATGAACTATTGTGTCGGGATCGGAATCCACTCATTGCAAAGTTTGATATTTCGTAAGCCTCGTATTGATTTGCTTCACAAAAATCGAGAAGTGCATCCATTTGTTCAATCGTAATGGTGTCTTCCGGTATTTGGATAGTTTTTTCTTTGATTCTGTGACTTAGTGCAGTTCGCTCTTCAATAGTTAGCGCATAGCAGGAGATATGCGGTATATTATATTGTAAAGTAGTTTTTAAATTTTTAATCCAGGTATTTATGTTTGATCCTGGCAATCCATACATGAGGTCAATACTAAAATTATTAAAACCGGATGCTACTACAAATTCAATAGATTCAAAAGATTGTTGTGAATTATGAGCGCGATTCATCCAACTGAGATCCTCATCAAAGAAAGATTGGACTCCAATACTAAGGCGGTTGATTCCAACTTCTTGTAATTGTTTCAGATAATCAAGGTTGATATCATCTGGATTTGCTTCTAAAGTGATTTCTGAGTTTGGATCAATATTGTAATTTGCTTTAATGGTATCGAATAAATTCCTAAGTTCAGTTTCACCTAATAGGGAGGGAGTGCCTCCCCCAAAGTAAATGGTTTGAATATTAAAGAGAGAAGCTTCGTTAGATCTCCGTTCAATTTCTTTGAACATTGATTTAAGAAGTGCTTGTTTGGTTGATAAATTCGTAGAGAAATGAAAATTACAATAACTACATTTGTGTTTGCAGTACGGTATGTGTATGTATAAACCCGCTGGATTTGTGGATTCGTTTATCAATCGATTATTTTGCTTCGGCATGGTGTGTGCTTGCATACTATTTATCAGTCATCCTCTTAATTCGCAACAGACTTATAAGGCTCAGGTTTTTATTGATTTGGTTCATGATGACAAAATTATTGCAAATGTAAGCGATAGTATTCAACTGCTCATCAAGATCAAGCATTGGATTTCCGAACAAAGAGCAAAGGGCTTTTTGTTGGCGAATATAGATTCAACAAATGTGGAACTTGGTAATCATTTAATTTACCTGCATAAAGGAACACGTTATCAGTATGTCGTAATGATGCAGGATAGCAATACGTTATCGGAGTTACAAAGTTTACCCTGGAATCAACCCGATAATAATAATTCTTCACCTGAGTATTGGTCTTCTCAATTCACTAATTGGATACAGTTTGGTGCGGAGCACGCATATCCATTTGCACGAGTGGAAGTTTTACCGGTAGAAATTAAAGCGGATAGTTTAATTGCGTATTATAAATTTCGCAAGGGAACACAAATTGTCTTTCATCAAACAGATCAACGACAAAAGAAAATCATTGATGATAAAGTGTTGAATAGGATGATTGGAATAATTCCCGGCGAGCCATACAATCATAAATTAGTGGAAAGCATCCAGGAAAAACTTACAAGATTATCATATGTGCAGATGCGATCATCTCCTAGGGTTTTGTTTTTGGGTACTGAGGGAATTGTTTGGCTGTATCTTGAAAAGGCCAGAGCAAGTAGGTTTGATATATTACTCGGATTAAGTCCTGAATCCGGATTATCAGGTATTAAGTATCGTTTGACCGGAGAAGCCGGATTTGAAATATTGAATTCATTAAAAAGCGGCGAAAAGATATTTTTGAAATACGAAAATTTAGTTGAGAATTCTCCAAAATTAAAATTGGGTTTTGATTTTCCTTATGTGAAATATATTCCGTTTGGATTGGCGGCAGACTTTCATCTCTACCGGTTTGGTGAGCAATATATCGACCTGTCTTCTCAAGGGGTGATAAGTTATCCCTGGTCCCTACTGCAACATTCCGGTGTGTCGCTATCGTATTTATCATCTACCTTATTGAATCCGGATTCACTCACTTTGGTAAGAACACATCGACTTCCATCTCAATTGGATTACAAATATGTAGCAGCAGGATTGAAACATGAATTCAATAATTTGGATTATCGACCGAATCCGTCCAGAGGTTGGTCGGTGTTAATCGATGTAAAGGCTGGAACAAAAACATTTAAAGAAAATTCCATTTTGTTGTCTTATGAATCCGATCAGATTAACGTGCAGCAACAATACGATAGTCTTAACCAAAATACGGAACAGGCAGTGTATGCTTTAATAGCTTCTAAATATTTCAATTTTAAAACACGTCATGTTATAAAACTCGCGATTTCTGCAAATGGAATTTTGACTTCAGGAAAAATAGCCGACAATGAGTTAATAAAAATTGGAGGATATAAAAACTTGCGCGGCTTTGATGAAGATTTTTACAAATGTACACATTCTACTATTCAAACAATTGAGTATCGGTTTTTATTAGACCGAAATAGTTTCCTCAATGTGTTTTCCGATTTTGCATATTTGAATCAACCAATAAATGAAACTTATGAATGGAATTGGTATGAAGGTTTTGGATTGGGTATTCAATTTCAAACCAAGGTGGGTGCATTTTCATTACAATATGCAATAGGTGCAAGTAAAGCGCAATCTGTAGATTTTGGAAAAGGTAAGATTCATTTTGGATATTCGACTTTGTTTTGATTTTCAATAAAAGTGTAGACGTCCCAACAGTATTGTTGGGACAACACCAACCTCCTGGGTTCTGGTTTGGCGTCCCGCCAAACCTTTGCAGAATATGCGATTCACTTGTTATCTCAGCTTATTCATCCATTTTTTAAACCTACAAACCCAATGCTCATTCCATTCATACATATAATAAGATTCCTCCTCTGCTCCAAATCCTTTCATGAAATATGCAATCCCTGGAATCATGCTTCCTTCAAAATCGAGTATCATTTCCGAATTGCAATTTCTTTTGATAAGTTCGTCAATTATTGCAAACATCACGCTTTGCTTTCTACCTTCGGAAGTTGAACAGGATATTAAATACACTATGCGATTATTATAGAAAGTTATAAATGCACTACCAAGTAAATCTCTGTTTTGATTTTCAACATTGTAAATTGTTCCTGATTTTCTTTGTAGACATTCATTAATCAAATTGAAGATTATTTCTTTCTTCTTAAATCTTAGAGGAATGCTTGCATGACTATATTTATGAAAGAAATCAACAAACTGTGAAATGTTTTTTGATTCAGAAATTTGAATATTATGCCTGTACGCAAGCTTAAGATTTATCTTATGACTGCTACCATAATTCTTAGATAATTCCTCATAGGATTTGTTAAGCTTTAAATAATAGTTTGTTCTAACTTGTTCTAGAAGTAGATTTTGCGGATTTTGAATTCTGTTTGAAAAACAAATCACCCCACAAGGAAAATGACTGAAGACTTCATTTGGCAATTCGATCAAAGTATTTTTTGAACTCCTTGCTATGGGATCAATGCGTTGTACAAACGGAGGAATAATGACTTGTTGAATGGATAAGGAAGATTTAATAGGTAGGATGAAGTTGTAATCTTCAGTGTGTAAAACCTGGTTATTATTGGAAATGATTTCAAGATACCAGGCTTCTTGCGAAATTCTTGATCCTCCTTTCGCTAATTCTAAAAATTTCTCCAATTGAAAATTCATAAAATTTATTTCTTGATGGAGATACTGATTCCGTCTCGCAATGGGAACATTTGTGTTTCCCAATTTGTAGAACTACGCAATCGCTTACTGAATTGATCCAATACAGTGGTTTCTTCATCTTTCTTTTCTTCTAATACTTTTCCATACCAAAGTACATTGTCAGCTATCAATATACTTCCTGGTAGCATTTTGCTTTCCAATAGTTCGAGATATTCCAGATATTTGTTTTTTGCAGCGTCGAGAAAAACGATGTCCCAGGAATAATTTAGGTTTGGAATGATTTCACTTGCATCGCCTTTATGCCAAACTATTTTTTTAGCGAATATGGAAGGCATTGCATATTGTTCGCGGATGTGATCGAAATCATTCGAGATTTCAAGGGTATGTAATTCACCTTGATCCATTAATCCTTCAGCTAAGCAAATAGCACTATAACCAGTGAATGTTCCAATTTCAAGTATATAGCGTGGTTGTTTTAATTTGGAGATCATACTTAGGAATCTTCCCTGCATGCGACCTGAAATCATTTGCGGAGCAATGGTCTGAAGCCAGGTTTGTCTTTCGAGTTCTTGTAATACTTGATCTTCCGGATGACTATGCAGATCGCAGTAAGAGTATAGTTCCTTCAATTCGATTGCGTACATGGAGGAATTAAGAATTTAGGATTTTTAGGAATTAGGATTTTTGTAAGGTTTGCATTGAAGAAACCGTTTTAATAAACTTATTGAATGAGAGTGACTTCACCAAAATATTTATAACTAATACCCTGGTCAATGATTTCAGTGACGAAAACATATACACCAGGATTTAGTTTTCTCTGATCTCTGCTTCTGCCATCCCATCCTTCTTTTTCTATACCCGGTTGAAATTCTTTTTTTTGAAATACCAGGTTGCCCCATCGATCATAAATGTTTAGATAGCTAACCTTAGCATCTACACTTAAACCGATCGGATAGAAATAGTCATTGATATTATCACCATTGGGAGAAAATGCATTTGGAAAATAAAACTTGGTGTCTTTTTGGATTAGGATTTGTAATTGAATGCTTGCTGTGTCTATGCAGCCATTTTTATCAGTTACAGTTACTAATATCACATCATCATGATTCGCAGTCAGAATTGGATTAGGACAATCATTACAACTCAATTGATCAGATGGAGACCAAAAGATGCTGGCAATGTCATTTGGATTGGTTAAGAAATTCAACTGCAACTGATTCGTCTCACCGGGTTGCAGTGTAATTAAATTAGTGAGCGTTATGGCAACAGATTGATCTTCATCAATTTTTACATTTGTTGGAAAACGACATCCATTGACATCTTCTACTAGTACTGTATAATTACCAGAAGCCAAATTAAGAGTACTTAAATCATTGATAAACGTGATGCCATTGTCAATGGAATATCTGTATGGTTGTTTGCCGCCATCAACTTGGATAATAGTTATTTTACCATTGTTTTTATTGCAACTTGAATTTTTTGCTTGAGCGATTACATTTCTGATTCGCGAAGTGTCTTCCAATACATCCACCGAGTCGATTGTACTGCAACCACTTCGTGGATTCGTAATCGTGCAATAATATCTGCCCGGAATTTTTGTTGCAAATTGCGGCAGGGTATAAGTAAATCCATTCGGTCCGGTCCACTTCATGGTAAATCCTTGTAGACTCGAACCAGCTTTAACCGGAGCACTTGGTCGCAAACAAGTAAGTGTATCTGCAATTACGGTAAGATCCGGTTTGGCGGTATCCGATTTGATAAACACAGATCTTATAACCTGGCAATCAGCGGAGTTCGTTACAGTAACAGAATAATTTCCTCCATTTTGAATAGTTGGATTCTGTAATGTACTCGAAAAATTATTCGGACCAGACCATTGAAATTTCAAATTTGGATCATTAGTTGCCAATTGTAAATTTACTTGTGTCCGTTTACAACTGATACTATCATCCGCAACGGTATAATTTGGTAAACTTCTGAAATCCTGGATTGAAAAACTATCTCTTGCAATACATCCAAAATCATTTGTAAAAATGACCACATAAAGTCCTGGTTCATTTATTGAGAACTGGTCTTTGTTGGAATTAAATCCATTGGGTCCTAACCACAGAATATTTTTTACAATTTGATTTGCATTCAATTGGATAAAAATCAAACTGTCTTTACAAGTGAGGCTGTCATTAGATCTTTGAATATTGAGCAATGGAACTTCAGATTGTTTGGTAATATAAATTTGTCTGCTTGCTTCACAGCCATTGGGATCAGTTACTTTCAAAGTATAAATTCCGGAATCTTGAATTTCTGGTTTTGGCAAATTGGACATAAATCCATTTGGACCGGTCCATTCGAACTTTGCGCCTGGAGTCAGTGATCCACCATTGAGAAATAATTTTGGACGGCCACAGTTTAATGTATCATCGCTTGCAAAAATATCTGGAAGTTGATCCTTTTGAAAAACAAAAATGGAATCTTCAAACACACAACCATTAGCAGCGGTCACTGTGAGTATGTAAAATCCACTTTCTGTAATTGTGGCGTTTGAAAAATTTGACAAAAATCCTTTTGGTCCTTTCCATTGAATGTTTGCACCAGGACTGATATTAATTGCTCGAATATTTGCTGTGGTTTTACATTGAATGGTATCTGCTTCAAGAGTAGCCAATGGTATTTGAGTATCTTCTATAATTGAAATCGTTTGCAATGAATCACAACCGTTTTTTCCTTTCACAGTCAATGAATAATTTCCACCGTCTTGTATAGTTGGATTTTTTAATTGACTTGTAAATCCATTCGGACCCGTCCAACTGAATGAAATAACAGAACTATCAGTTAATATAATTGGTACGATTGATGTTCGAATGCAATTGATTGTATCGGTTTGTATCAGAAGATTTGGAATAGTTTTATCTTCCTCGATTGTGATAAAATTTGTTGATGTGCAACCGTTGAGTCCTGTTACAGTTAAAGTATAAATTCCTTTATTAAAAACTGTGGGGGAAGAAATTGTACTGGTAAAATTATTGGGTCCTGTCCAGGAATATAAGCGAATATTAATAACTGAAATATTCAGATTCAAACTATCCTTATTGCAGGTAAGGGTATCATTTTTTCCAATGATATTCGGAGATGCGACATCCTTAATGATGGTTACACTATCTGAAACCTGACAACCATTAGCCCCTGTAACAAATAGAATATAAATGCCGGAATCTACTGCCTGAATCATATTTACAAACTTGATAGAACCTGTCGGAGTTTTCCACTCAATCCCCTGGCTTCCTGTTGAGCTACTACCTCCGGAAATAGTAATCGATGGTTTGTCACAGGTAATCGTATCATTTCCTGAAATAAATATATCCGGAATATCAACCGATTTTTCAACGAAAATTGAATCCTGACCAACACAACCATCTTTCGTAATTACTTCTACATAATACC
Source organism: Saprospiraceae bacterium (assembly GCA_043769965.1). Lineage (GTDB taxonomy): Bacteria > Bacteroidota > Bacteroidia > Chitinophagales > Saprospiraceae > Vicinibacter. Next base: position 8,612 of record JAYVIT010000306.1, on the reverse strand, counting down.
AACCAGATTCAGAAACCTTGGGTCGATATTGATTTGAAGTAAATCCATTCGGCCCTTTCCAATCAAATGTTGCACTAGTATCCGTTTGTAATTTTAACAGAACATCTCGTGTACTGCAAGTAATTGTATCAGCTTGAATTGAAATAGGAATTGAATTTTGTAAATCAACTACATAAAATGAATCCAGTTCTTTACATCCTGCACTATCCGTTGTACTTAAATAATACCAACCGGTATCTTTTACTACGGCGCGATCTGCACTGTCTTTTTTGTATCCAAGAGGTCCGGACCAATTGTAAATTGGTTTATGAGCAATGGAAATTGCATTTAGTATTGCAGAATCTTTTGCGCAACTGATACTGTCGCCCAAGAGTTCTGCTTCCAGATCAGTTCGGTTATCTTTAATTTCTACTTTGGAAGTGGATTCACAACCAAATGCATCGGTGACTTTTACAATATACTCACCTGGTTCTTTTATATTATTGTTGATAGCTCTTGTACTATAAAATCCATTGGGCCCATTCCATTCAAATTGTGGCGAACTGGATTTACTGCTTGCTTCGATACTACCTGTTGCATTCAGACAAGAAATATCCGTAGATTTTATTTTGACATCGGGTTTCGTTACACTTCCACCCACAGTGATCATCAATTCTTTTTCGCAACCATACAATCCGATTACTTTCAAAGTGTAAGTTCCAGGAGTATCAATTACCGGCATCAAGGTTTTGTCACCACTTACAAAGTGTCCGTTTGTTGTTGACCATTGATAAGTAATGCCTGCACCTTGTGAAGAAGCAGAAGCATCTATGGTAATTGGTTTGTTCAAACAATCGATATCGGGCACGGGTGCTGCTTCTGCAACGAGATCATAAACCGTGACAGTTACTTCATCTTTTTCTACGCAACATTCTTTGACGGTAATATCATCAATGGCGCAGATGCTGAATGGACCAGTACCACCATAATTGGCCAGACAAAATGTAGCAGATGTTGCAGCTCCGGAATTCCAAACGAAACTGCCGTCTGCTTGTATACATAATCCACTGATTGCATCGACAGTACCAACTAAACTGCCATTTACTTTTAATCCAATTGATGGAGGTGAACCTAAAAAATAAATGATTCCAAAAACCTTAAATTCAATTTTATAATCTGTGTTTGGAGTTACTGTTTTGGTTTGACACCAGATGTCAGTGCCAGATCCAGTTGGGGTGATCACCAAAGTAAATGCTCCAATATTTGGATTACAACCAAATGCAACTGCAATTTGCGGTACACTCATGATCATATAACCACCAGTAGTTGTAATCAAAGTATTTACATTGGTGTATTGGGTATATCCTGTTGATGCAGGCGCAATAGATCCTGTTTCAAAATTGCCATTGGTAATTATATTTCCAGACATTCCTTTTGCTGTCAAGGTATAAGTAGTTGTCATCGACGGATTAGCCAACGGTTTGAGAATGGTTGAATTGCTTAATCCATCAGGTGGTTCCCAACTATAATCCGTAGAATTGGTGACAACACCATTCAAATTTTTTCCAACTCCTGCACAAATCGTAATATCCGGACCTGCATTGACCGTGATACCGCAACCGTTTGGCATTGCTGCTGATTGAGTGGTATTCTGTTGCACAGAAACCTGAGCATTCAAGAATTTAAATCCAAGTACTAAAACAACAACCCAAAAATATTTTATCCTGAATAAAATGCACTTCACCGTGGTATATCTAAAATTCATTTTCAATACTTTGTTAAAATTAATAAATCAAATTTTAAACCTAAACCCCTAAACCCCTAAACCCCTAATACCTTAATACCTTCTCTCATCTTATCAATGTTATATCTCCTTTAATTATCCACTTCTGTCCATCAATCAATTCCACTTCTGCCCAATACACATACACTCCCGGATTGCATTTTTGATCTTGGTACATTCCATTCCATCCTTTGGAAGAATCATTGGGTTGAAAGTTTGTGTTTTCAAAAACTCGATTGCCCCAACGATCAAAGATTTGGAAAACATTAATTCTCGTTACTTCTGCTTTTGATCCGAATATCCAAACCTGGTCATTGATGTTGTCGCCATTTGGTGAGAATGCATTCGGCACCCAAACCTTTGGAGTTTCTACAACCACGCGAATCCGTTGTATAGATTGACATCCATTTGTATCAATTACTGTAACATCATAGTCTGTAGTAACCAATGGTTTTACAATTGGATCTTCGCAATCCGTGCAACTCAAAAATGTCGAAGGATTCCAATGAATGGTTTTTACCAATAGGCGATCCGGAATAATATCAAGATCCATTCTTGTAGAATCACCCAGTGTCAATGTGATTTCAGGAACAATATTGGTTTCAATAAAAGGAAGTTCGACGATTTCAAAGTCTTTTTGGAATTCACAATCCTTTTCATCTTTTACATATAATGTATAAAATCCAATCGGCAATGGATTGAAATTAGGATTTGAAGTGTAGGTCCTTTTTTGATCTATGGAATATTTAATGTCCTGATGTCCACCAAAAATATTTACCACTTGGGCAGATCCATTTGTATTACCGCAAACCGGATTTATCTGATCAATAATGACATCGCTAATGATCAGACTATCTTCAGGTACATCCAGGAAAGTTCTTGTTTCACATTCATTTCTTGGATTTCCAACCCAAACAATAAATTTACCCCCTTTATTGGTTTTTATAATTTGTGAGAAGAATGCGTTCATACTACCAATCTTTCCCCAATAGTATATTCCATTACTAATGTCACTGTTTGCAGTTAAAGTTGCTTCCGGATGGTTGCAATAGATACTGTCTGTGGTGATAATTAATTTTGGGTGAATGGTATCAATGGAAATAATAACACTATCTTTTTGAATGCAACCATTTGTCGCAGTTATTTTAATGTGAAATGTACCAGCTTGTTTTATGGTGTTGAATGCCTGATTTGAAAAGTATGAACCAGGGCCTGTCCATTCGTATTTCAATCCTAATGTTTTGGAATTGACATCCATAAAAACAGAATCCGGTCTGCAAGTAATGGTGTCATCTTTCACAAACAAATCCGGAACTAATGTATCAACTGGAATATAAATTGAAATACTATTTACACAATAATTATCACCAATCACGTCAAAAACAAAATTACCTCCTGCTTTAGTCTTGATGGTGTTTGCATTTATCTTTTGTTGATTTGGTAATGTCCATTCTCCAATCAATTTAGAAGGAGTGACATTCACGATAAGATCAACTTCTCGTTTGATGCAATTAATGCTATCTGGAATTGCAGAAATTAATGGCCTTATTGTATCCTGAATTATGTTGATGGTTTTTAACTCTGTGCATTGATTGGTTGCAATAACTTTCAAAGTGTAAATTCCCCCGAGAGTAATGAGAGGATTTTGTTGTGTCGAATTAAAACCGCCTGGACCGCTCCAATCCTGAAAAATCAGTTGAGAGTTTGAATTGAATAAAAGATTGATTTGTGTTTTGAGACAATTAAGGGTATCGGGAATTAATTGTAAATCCGGTTTAAGAGTATCTTCAAATACATCTACATTCAATACGCTGAAACAATCTTCCGGTGTGTTAATCCTGATCGTATATGTTCCACCTTGATTAACAGAAACAGTTTTTGTATTCGCAGTAAATCCATTTGGTCCAGTCCACAAATAGGTAAGGCTATCTCTTGTAGAATTAGCTGTTAAATCAACTTGCCGTATCAAACAATTTAAAGTATCGCCAAAAGCGGTGAGATCCGGTTTACCAATATCCTGAAAAATTATTAATGAAGCACTGTCCTTGCAACCATTCGGATTGGTTACGACTATTTCATAATTCCCTGGTTCGGTAACAAAGGGATTAATTTGATTTGAATTAAATCCATTTGGTCCAATCCATTCAACCAAAGCATTGGATTGATCTTTATTTGCATTCAATGCGATGCTATCTTTTTTACAAGTAAGTGTGTCGTTGTTGACTTGTATGATTGGTTTTGCAATATCAGATGAAATTATTATTTGCTGAATCGATGAACAGCCATTAGACAATTTAGCAGATACTTCATAAATACCTGGATTATTTATGGATGGATTTTTTTGTGAACTCGTAAAATTATTCGGACCTGTCCAGGAATAAGTTGAATTGTATAAATCATTCAATTGAAGATTAGCTGAAGTTTTGATGCAATTCAATGTATCGTCTGATGATTGTAAAATAGGATGCAAAGTATCAATTGCTATAAACATTTGTGCTGTATCAGAACATCCATTCTTTGAAGTTCCGATGATCGTGTATGTTCCACTTTGATTTGTTTGAACGGAATCCTGATTTGATATAAATCCATTTGGTCCTGTCCAATTGATTTCTGCAAATGGATCCGAAATTTGTGAAATTAATCGCACATTCCTTTTGTAACAGGTCAGTGTATCATCCAATGGATTTAAAACAGGTTTTATAGTATCTGATGTAAGATCAATATCAATGGTATTCACACAACCATTCACCGCTACTACTTGAATTGAATATTTTCCTGCTTCATACGCTTTGATAGATAAAGTATCCAGTTGTTTGAATACATGTTGACTTTGCCAGGAACTATTTATTAATTTTAAATTGCTATTCACTAATATAGTTACCGAGTCTTTAATGCAAGAAATAGTATCGGCAAGAAATGAAAGTTGAGGAACGAGTTGATCCTTATTAATACGAACAGAATCAAATTTAATACAACCTGAAGGCGTCGTCACCTTCATAACATACATTCCACTATCGACTACATTAAATGTATCTGTCTTTGAGGAACTGTTGTTCGGACCAGTCCATTCAAATTTTGAACCTGGAATTGTTGAACTACCTTTCAATCTTGCAGTATCTATTTTGCAATTAATTGGATTGGAAGCAATGCTGATTTTAGGATTGTCCGCATTTTCAATAACGGTTACTGAATCAGTAGTTTTACAATTGTATTCATCGACAATAGTTAAAATGTATATGCCAGCTTCAGTTACTGCTATCACTGGATCACTGGACGAGAATCCATTCGGACCGCTCCAAAAATAATCCAATGGAAAAATTTTGCTTCTTGTAGTAATGGATACACTCTGATTATTACAACCCAATGTATCATTCAATATAATGATCAGATCCGGTGGTGTAATTCTTCCAAATACTTCAACACTTTTAGTAATGCAACAATTAGGCAATGGAGAACAAACGGTAAGCACGTATGTGCCCGGTCCTCTGATGACGGGCTCCGGAGTATTGGCGCCAGAAATTATTTTACCATCAGTAGTTATCCATTGATAGGTCCAACCAGGAGCATTGGATGATGCTTTTGCATTTAATTTTTGTGTAGGTTGATCACAGGTTACAATTTCAGGTGGTTCGATTTCGACAATGATTTCTTCGATATCAATTTTCATGGTGTCCTTTACTTCGCACATTTTCCGGAAACCAATATCATCTATTGCAAAATCATTTCCACCGGTTGCGGTATTTTCATTGAGAATGCAGATGTCTGCGGAAGTGTTAGAACCGGAGTTCCAGATCATTTCATATTTTTCCCAGGTACATACACTTCCACTTGAAGTAAAATTAGGTCCTATGTTAGAGCCATTAATTGAAAATTGCAATATTGCTGGAGAAGATGAATGCACAGAAGTAATCCAGGTTGTAAATACGTAATCCATGTCTGGTAGAACAGGTACATTCTGACACCAAACATTTTGAAATGCAGCTGCACCATTGATCACCATCATAAGTCCGCCTCCGGATGTATGATCGCCACAAGCAGCCCAGGCAGTATGTCCTAGTTGTGGATTGTTGATGACATCATAGGTGCCTTCACAATCGAGGTAACCTGCACCATAACAGGGTACCGTCCCAACAATATAATCTGTATAAAATCCAGTTTTACCTGCTTCAAAATTTCCGTTGGTTATCAAATTAATAGTACTTAATCCTCGTGCTGTAAGAATGTATTCGATGGGTGCGGTTACAGTTGCTTTTGTGATTGGCGATTTTGAATTGCTCAATCCTGTAGCTGGATCCCAAAAAATTTCAGTTGGATTGCCGGTTACTTTTCCATTAATAGTAATCATGTCTCCAGCTTTGCAAACTTTCAGATCCGGACCAGCATTGACTGTAAAATTGCATTGTGCAAATGATTGCATAAATATGCATCCAATAAATCCCAGGCAGAGTATAAATGGCTTGAACATAAAAGCTAAGAAGACCAAATTTAACGCCAAATTCGGCAACTTGTAAGAGTTGTTAAATCTATTATGTAATAGCTTGAGCCAGTGGAATCTTTATAGTTGATAAAAATTTAATTTGTTGTCTTAAATGGATAAATGAAACAGCCATCTAAGTTGATTTAGATGTTGGTCATTGAGATTCAATTCATCGTAAATTGTAATTCTAATAGTTCTTTTCCAATTTCTCGAATTCCTTCCAGGATTCTATCAACTTGTTTTTTCGATGGTTTTTTCTTTCCAATGACATATTGGGATAATAGTGTTTCATTAATTTTAATCCTTCTGGCAAGATATTTCGCGTTGATTATTTTGTAATTTTTGAAGAATTGCTTAAAGTCAATTTCGAGATTTATGTTTTTGGAATTTATTGTAAAATTATTTTCTTCAAAATAAAGATTAGATGCTTCAATTAGATTTTTCTCGAGATCGGTAATGGTTTTTCCGGTACTATAAATAGGCAATAGATCGGAGTATGCAGAAAAACCCGTTCTGGTTATCTCAACTAAAAAATTTATTCGTTTTAATTTTTTCATTTTAATCCTGCTTGTTTTAAAATCTTATTTTCAAGTCCTTTCCCTATTTCATTACTTCCATGATCGGGAAAAATTAATACTCCTGTTTTTGTAGGATGTTTCAACTTGATATGAGATCCTTTTTTAGAAAATGGAAACCATCCATCTCTTTTAAGAATCCTCATAAGTTCAGAACACTTCACGTAGTCAAAGGTAAATAATAATTGACTATTTAGAAAAAATCTGACGAATAACAAATTCTGTCATTGTTCTGATTCAAAGCTTGTCAAGAAGTGCTTACTTCTCACTAAATTGCACTAATTTTCAAAAAAAAGCATGCAACGCAGATCAGCTCTACAATGGATGGGTGCCGTTTCGGCAACTTCACTTTTTAAACCTACAGAATTATTGAAATCGGTGGAGGAATCCTATTTAAAATCATTAAGTGGTCTTAAAAACTTGAATAGTTCTGGTATTGATGAAGAAGAGTTTTGGCTACAAATCAGACAAGCGTATTCGGTGTCTCCAAGTATTATCAATCTGAATAATGGTGGTGTAGCACCTCAACCGCGTGTTGTTCAGGAAGCAGTCGAATATTATAATCGACTGAGCAATGAAGCACCTTCTTATTATATGTGGAGAATATTGGATCAGGGTCGCGAGCCTCTTCGAGAAAAAATGGCAGCAGTCGCCGGATGTTCGCCAGAAGAATTGGCATTCAATCGCAATAGTTCTGAAGCATTGGAAACCGTTATTTTCGGTTTAAGACTAAAGGCTGGAGATGAAGTTGTGTTGACTAAGCAGGATTACCCCAATATGATCAATGCTTATAAACAAAGAGCACATCGGGAAGGCATCATTCTTAAGTGGATTAATTTTGATTTTCCAATAGAGGATGATAAAAAAATGGTTGATGCTTTTGTAGGAGCATTCACAGAAAAAACCAAAGTGGTGCATATCACGCACATGATTAATTGGAATGGTCAATTATTGCCATCAAAAAAAATAGCAGATGCAGCTCATGCAAGAGGTATTGAGGTAGTGGTGGATGCTGCACATAGTTTTGGACATATTCCATTTAAAATTCCTGATCTGGGTGCAGATTATTTAGGTGCTTCACTGCATAAATGGATGAGTGCGCCATTTGGCAGTGGACTACTCTACATTAAAAAAGATAAAATCAAAAACATTTATCCATTGCTTGCATCCGCAGATCCTGAAAGTGATGACATTCGTAAGTTTGAAAGTCTTGGTACCAGATCATTTGCCATAGAACAAGCAATCTCTCATGCCATCGAGTTTTATGAAATGATTGGTGCAGAGCGCAAATTCAACCGATTATACGAATTGCAACAGTATTGGACAAATCAGGTTGAACAACATCCACGTGTTATCATTCATCATCCGCAACACAAAAATTATTCCGGTGCTTTGGGCAACATGGAAGTAAAAGATAAAAAGCCAGATGATCTTGCCAATTATCTTTTTGATCAATACAAAATCCATGTAGTTGCCATCAATTGGGAAAACATCCATGGCATTCGAATCACACCAAATGTTTATACTACAAAAGCAGAATTGGATAAATTGGTAAAAGGGATTTTGAAGTTTGCGGATTCATGATATTGTGATCACTCTTATGGTAATACAGGTTTCTTAACAAAAAGCTTTATTTCGACAAGTATAAAATAAATCAAATAATATGAAAGCAATTCTAACTACTTCCTTTTCTTGTAGGTGTTTTATTGGTCTCAGGCGCTGGTAAAAACCATGCACTTTAGTGCAAGAGCTTTAGTAAAGCGAAAAAGTCTTAAACTTGAGGTATGGATAGGAAAAG